>JAKOSS010000661.1 GCA_029777145.1 Acidobacteriota bacterium
ACCTTCGACGCGTCGACGATGAAAGCCGGCACAAACGTCCTGCAGCTGATCGTGCCCGCCGGAAACGTCATGCGCGGCGTCGAATACGATTATCTGCGTCTGGAACTGGACGAAAATGCGAAGTAATGCCTTTGTCATCGGGGTTCTTGTTGCGGTTGCGTTGGCCGCGGTCTCGGTCCGCGCCCAGCAGCCGGAAGTGAAAACCCAGGCGGTGATCGACGCCCCGATCGACGTTTCCAAATACAAACTCAAAAGGCTTTACGACAACGACTTTCGCAAGAACCAGAAACTCGTCTTCGAAAAGGATCTGATCAAACAGAACGCCGACGGCAAATGGGTTCGGACGGCGACACCTGCGAAAGATGCAGAGTGGATCGTCGAGGGAAAAGGCGGCGTCGATATCCGCGACGGGGTTATGCGCGCATCGCCGGTTCCGTTCGACGCGGCCGGAAATCAGGTCGACGACGCGCCGCGATCGCATCTTGTGATCTGGAACAACCGGATCTTCCCGGCGGATTTTCTGCTCGAGTACGACATGAACCCTGGCGGATCGAAAAGCGGACTGACCATCGTCTTTATCTGCGCCGCCGGAAAGAACGGCGAAGACCTGTTCGATCTTTCATTGCCGCCGCGCATGGCCGACTACAGGAATTATCACAGCGCCGCGATCGCGAATTACTCGGATTCCTATTTCAGCCGAAATACGGAGATCGAGTCTGTCACGAACCGGATGCGCAAGAATCCCGGATTCGCGCTTGTCGCCGAAGGAAAGAGTTTGACGACCGGACCGTCCGACGTGACGGTTCACGTCCGCATTCTCAAAGTGGGCGCGCATATCGAGATCGAAATCGACGGAAAGACGGTTCTTCGCTGGGACGATCCGGGGACGCCACTCGGCGCGGGACGGATCGGCTTGCGTTCGATGGAGGGCGTGACGCTCGTAAGTTACGACAACTTCAAGGTTTGGAAGGTGGGCAGGAAATGACGAGAACGGCGCTTTTGGTGCTGACATTCACGATCTCGGTATTCGCGATGCTGCTGCCGGTCACGGCGGCCGGCGCGCGCGTGAGCATTTCGTTCGACTCGGATTGGCGATTCCTCAAGTGCGACGCGGCGAACGCGGAAAAGCCTGAATTCGACGACTCACCGTGGCAGAAGGTCGATGTTCCGCACGATTGGAGCATAGAAGGGCCGTTCGACCAGAAGAATCCGACCGGCGCGGGCGGCGGATATTTGCCGTCGGGCGTCTCGTGGTACCGGAAGCATTTCAACGCTACCGAGAAGGATCGCGGCCGTCGTTTCTTCATCCAATTCGACGGCGTGATGGGAATCTCCGACGTCTGGATCAACGGCGTCCATCTCGGCCAAAGGCCATCAGGATACATAAGTTTTGAGTACGATCTCACCGACAATATTCGGTTCGGTGCGGACAATGTCATCGCCGTCAAGGCAGACACGTCGCTCCAGCCTGCTTCGCGCTGGTACACGGGCGCGGGTATCTACCGTCACGTCAGAATGCGGGTGACGGAACCGGTACACTTCGTTTATGGCGGCGTTTTTGTGTCGACGCCGACAGTCGATGCGAAAGAGGCGACCGTAAAGGTGACTGCCGAGGTCGTGAATGCGTCGGACCGCGAACGTCGTCTCGCGATGCGCGTGACGCTTATCGGTCCGACCGGCAAGCCGGTCGCGTCCGCCGAGAACAAAAGCGGCAACATCACAGCGAAACAGGCGACGAATTTCGGGCTCGAGATTCCGGTGCCGAATCCGCAGCTTTGGCAGGTCGCGAACGGGGTTATGTACAAAGCGCGGGTCGAGATCGTCGAAGGAAAAACGATACTCGACGACCAGATCGTCCCGTTCGGCATCCGCGAGTTCCACTTTGACGCCAAAACGGGATTCTGGCTCAACGGCAAGAACTTCAAGGTCAAGGGCGTCTGTCTGCACCACGACGGCAGCGCGTTCGGCGCGGCGGTTCCGCTAGCGGTTTGGGAACGCCGGCTCAAAGAGCTCAGAAAGCTCGGCGCGAACGCGATCCGGACGGCGCACAATCCGCCGGCGCCGGAGTTCCTCGATCTCGCCGACCGGATGGGATTTCTCGTCATGGACGAACTGTTCGATCAATGGACGGTCGCGAAGAATCCGTACGACTACCATCTCTACTTCAATGATTGGTCGAAGCGCGACGTTCGCGACACCGTTAGGCGTGACCGCAATCATCCGTCGATCATTCTCTGGAGCGCGGGAAACGAGATCCACGACACACCGAAACCCGAGATCGCGATCCCGATCCTGAAAGGTCTCGTCGAGACGTTTCACGAGAACGACCCGACGCGGCCCGTGACGCAGGGACTATTCCGGCCGAACGTCAGCAAGGACTACGACAACGGACTCGCGGACCTGCTCGACGTCATCGGCCAGAACTACCGCGAAAAGGAGATCCTCGCGGCGCACCGGCAGAAACCGACGCGCAAGATCATCGGGACCGAGAACACGCACGAGTTGAGCCAATGGTTAGCGGTGCGCGACAATCCTGAGTATTCGGGCCAATTCATTTGGAGCGGTATCGATTATCTCGGCGAGGCCGGCAGATGGCCGTCGGTCGCCTACAATTCGGGGCTTTTGTGGAAGACCGGCGAATGGCGGCCGCTGGCGTATCAGCGGCAGAGTTGGTGGACGACCGAACCGATGGTTTATGCCGCGCGGCGCGTCGCGCTGACGCCGAAACTTCCGACCGATCCGGGATACAATCCGATCGAGGAACGCCGTCCGCAGGTGCTCTTTTCAGACTGGTCGCCGGCGAATCGCGAAAAGCATCAGGAAAATGTTGAGGCTTACAGCAACTGCGATGACGTCGAACTTTTCCTCAACGGCAAATCGCTCGGAAGAAAATCGAAACCGGCGGACGATTCGCCACGCGTTTGGAACGTTGAGTACGAGCCCGGAACGCTGCTCGCCGTCGGTTACAACGCCGGAATAGCGGTTGCCGAATACGAACTTCGATCGGCCGGAAAGCCCGCGAAGCTGTCGGTCACGGTCGATAAGAACTCGATCTCGAACAACTGGGACGACGTCGCGACCGTGATGGTGACCGTCACGGATGCGAACGGCGTCAGAATTTCGGACGCGACGGATCTTGTGACGTTCAGTATCGAGGGCGCGGGACGGATCGCCGCCGTCGACAGCGCCGATTTCAACAGCCACGAGCCGTATCGGGCGACGTCGCGCCGCGCGTTTCAGGGAACGTGTTTCGCCCTTGTCAAAGCAAACGCCGTGCGAGGAAGGATCCGCCTTATCGCGTCCGCGCCCGGGCTCGCCGGGCAGTCGGTCGAGATCAGGGTCGGCCCTTGATCGTGTGACGGGATGATCAGCCGCGGATGACGCGGATCGCGCGGATACGACAGAAGGTTGGTCGGCGGAATTCCGTGACGATCTCTCGTAATCCGAGGTGCTCGGCGAGAAGGCGATCGAGAAAAAGGTTCGCCCGTGATCGTGTGACGGGATGATCAGCCGCGGATGACGCGGATCGCGCGGATACGACAGAAGGTTGGTCGGCGGATTTCCGTGACGATCGCTCGATATGCCAGGTACTTGGCGAGCAGGCGATTTTTGGAAGGTAGAAATATGAGTAAAATGTCGGGATCGAATTGCGCGTTCGAAAAATTGGCCGCCGATGACGCGGATCAAACTGAAATAAGATCCGCGGTTTTCCGTGTTGATCCGCGGCGAAGATCTTATCGGCGCGGGTTTAGAATTCTGGTTTTGATCCTGCTTCTCGCATCTGCCGTATTCGCGCAGAGCCGCAAGCCGAACATCATCCTGATCTACGCCGACGACCTCGGTTACGGCGACATCGGATCGTTCGGTCAGAAATACATCAAGACGCCGAATCTCGACCGACTCGCGGCCGGCGGGATCAAATTCACGAACTTTTATGCGTCGGCGCCGGTCTGCGCCCCGTCGCGCGCGAGCATCATGACGGCGTTCCATCAGGGACACGCCGTGATCCGCGGCAACAACAACGACAAAGGCCAGCGGGTTCCTCTCCGGCCGTCGGATCTGACCGTCGCCGAAGTGATGAAATCGGCCGGCTACCGGACCGCGATGATCGGAAAATGGGGGCTCGGGCTCGAAGGAACGACGGGCGAACCGCGCAAAAAAGGCTTCGACTATTTCTTCGGGTATCTCGATCAGCAACACGCACACGATTACTACCCGTCGTTCCTTTGGCGCAACGAGGAAAAGGTCGAGCTCGGAAAGAAAGTCTATTCGCATTCGCTTTTTGAGAAGGAAACGCTCGAATTCATCGAGGCGTCAAAGGGCGGACCGTTCTTCATGTATCTGCCGTATACGCTGCCGCACGCCAACAATGAACTCGGACGCGCGACCGGCAACGGAATGCAGGTTCCGTCCGACGAACCGTATTCGAAAGAGCCCTGGTCGCCGCAGCAGCGAAATTATGCGGCGATGGTGACGATGCTCGACACGACGGTCGGGAAGATCTGGGATCTCGTCAAGAGTTCGGGGCTTGAGGACGACACGATCATCATCTTCACCAGCGACAATGGCCCGCAGGCGGTCGTCGAGGGCGGCTACGACCAAACTCTTTTTCAAAGCAACGGAGGACTTCGCGGTCTCAAACGCAGCCTTTACGAGGGCGGGATCCGCGAACCGCTGATCTTCTACTGGAAGGGCAAGATCAAGCCGAACCGGACGAGCGACGCCGTCTGGGCGCAATTCGATTTCCTGCCGACGTTTGCCGAGATCGCCGGCGCGAAGGTGACGGAAAAAACGGACGGCATCTCGATGGTCCCGCTCCTTTTCGGCAAAAAGCATCCGAAGCACGATTCGCTGTATTTCGAGTTCTACGAAGGCGGATTCATCCAGGCCGTCCGGATGGGCGATTGGAAAGGATTCCGGCGCGGACTGAAAGGAAAACTCGAGTTGTACGACTTGAAAAAGGACGTGAAAGAGACGACGAACGTCGCCTCGAAATATCCGAAGATCGTCGCGAAGATCGAGGCGATCATGGCTCGTGAACACGTGCCGTCTGAAAACTGGGCTGCGGACGATGGCGATTGAGGAAGGAAAACTAGGCTGGGGACTGATCGGCGCCGGCGACATCGCGCGCAACCGCATCGCGCCCGCGATCCGCGATCTTGAGGACTGCGCGTTCATCTCTGTTTGCCGGTCGAACGCGGCGATGGCCGAAGAGTTCGCACGGGAATTTGGCGCCGTCCGCTGGCACGCAGACTGGCGCGATCTTGTCGCCGATCCTGAGATCGACGCGGTCTATATCGCGACGCCCGTTTTTCTTCACGCCGAACAGACCATCGTCGCGGCTGAAGCCGGAAAGCACGTTCTGTGCGAAAAGCCGATGGGGCTCGACGTTGCAGAATGCGACCGGATGCTCGACGCCTGCCGCGCGAACGGCGTGAGACTCGGAATTGCTTATTACCGCAGGTTTTATCCGGTTTTGGGGCGGATCCGCGAACTCATCGCAACGAACGCGATCGGCCGTCCGGCGTTGGTCCGGATGGATGCGTTCGAGTATTTTGATCCGGCGCCCGACAATCCGCGCCGCTGGCTGATCGAAAAGGCGCGGTCGGGCGGCGGTCCGATGATGGATTTCGGGTGCCACCGGATCGAGGTTCTGCTCAATCTGTTCGGTACGCCCGAGCGCGGCGACGGATTCGTCTCGAACGCTTTTTTCGGACGCGAGGTCGAGGACACGGCGGTCGCGAACTTTGGATTTGAAGCCGGCGTTTCGGCGACGCTGACGGTGACGCATGCGGCGTCCGAAGCGCGTGACACGCTTGAGATCTTCGGCGACAAGGGAACGATCACGGTTCCGCGACTCAATGAAGGCACGCTGGTTCTAAAATCGGGGGGAAGCGAATCTGTCGAGCGCGATCCGCCGGCGGCGAACATCCATCAACCGCTGATCGAGGATTTCACCCGGGCGGTTTTGGAAAACAGGGAACCGGCGGTGACCGGCGAAACCGGACGCGAAGTGGCACGGATCACGGAGGCGATTTACGGGTGATCGGAAGTGTTTTTGCCCGCGAATGGGATTTTGGACCGCGAATTACGCGAAAAACGCGAAAAAGGGGAAATCGATGGTCGAGTTTGTGATGAGCCCCAAGGACTGAAGGCGTTGTTGCGGCGGACTGAACAATATTCGCGTATTTCGCGTGTTTCGCGGGCAAAGTTATTCGGGGATTGTTTTGAGCCCGATGCAACAACAGGCCGTTCGTTTTTAGCGTATTTGGCGAGTTTCGCGGTAAAAAAATTATGCGTAATTTACTCAGACATCTGACGATCACCATCGTTGTTTTTGGCGCGGCCGTCACCGCCTTTGCAAATGTCACTTTGCCGGACGTTCTCGGAAGTTCGATGGTTCTGCAGCAGGGGCAGAAAGTCCCGGTCTGGGGAAAGGCCGAGCCGGGCGAGACTGTCGTCGTGTCATTTGAAAAGCAGAAATTAACCGTCGTCGCCGGTGCCGACGGCAAGTGGCGCGTCGATCTCAAGCCGCTCAAGGCGAACTTCAACCCGCAGACTTTGACGATCGTCGGGCGCAACAAGATCGAACTCACGGACATCCTCATCGGCGAGGTCTGGCTCGTTGCCGGGCAATCGAACATGCAGCGCCTACTCCGTGAAACGGCGAACGGCGAGGCTGCGCAGGCCGCCGCGAATCATCCGAACATACGTCTCTTCAATGTCAGCCGCGAGGTCGCTTTCAAGCGCCGGACGGGCCCGCTCGGGACGTGGGCCGCGTGCACGCCCGAATCCGTCAAAGAATTCTCGGCGGCCGGATATTATTTCGGCGTCGAACTCGAGAAAGCGCTGAACGTGCCGATCGGGCTGATCAATTCGAGCTACGGCGGTTCGCAGGCCGAAGCGTGGACGCCGGTCGAGTATCTCAACGCCGATCCGGAACTGAAACCGACGGTCGAAAAGACGAAGATCTGGGAAGAAGAACGGCCGCGCGTGAAGGTCGAATACGCGGCGGCGATCGAAAAATGGAAGCAGGAGGCGGAGAAGGCGCGTGCCGCCGGCGCACGGCCGTCGCCGTCGCCTTCGGTTCCGGACGCACTCCGCGATTACCGGATCGCGTCGTCGATCTACGACGGCATGATCGAGCCGCTGATGCCCTTCGCGATCAAGGGCGCGGCCTGGTATCAGGGTGAATCGAACGAAGCACGCGCCGAACAGTACAACATCCTCTTGCCGACGATGATCCGCGCCTGGCGCGAACGATGGGGACAGGGAAATTTCCCGTTCGGGATCGTACAGTTGCCGAATTACCGGCGGCAGAATCCGGAGCCCGAAGAATCCGCTTGGAGCTTCATTCGTGAAGCGCAACGACTGACGGCGCTGAAGACTGTCAATACAGGGCTTATCGTGACGATCGACGTCGGCGAGGCGAACGACATCCATCCGAAGGACAAGCTCACCGTCGGGAAACGCATGGCGATCTGGGCGCTCCGAAACGCCTACGCTCGTAAGATCAACGAAGAACCGAAGCTGATCAACTACGTCATACGCGGGAGCAAGATCCTGCTCACGTTTTCCGATGTCGGCGCCGGACTTCGGACCAAAGACGGGTCGGACCTGAAAGAGTTCGCGATTGCCGGACGGGATCAAAAGTTCGTTTGGGCGAACGCCAAGATCGTTTCGAAGAACAAGATCGAGGTCTGGGCGGATTCGATCGTCGCCCCGCAGGCGGTTCGTTATGCGTTCAACAGCAATCCCAAAAACCCGAACCTGACGAACGATTCGGGACTTCCGGCGTCGCCGTTCAGGACCGACCAATGGGACGATCCGACAAAAGGGAAACGATGAATTTCGATCCGAACGAACATCCGCACCGGCGCCTGAACCCGCTCACGGGCGAGTGGGTCGTCGTCTCGCCGCACCGCGCCAAACGACCGTGGCAGGGCCAGGTCGAGCGAGTTGCAGGCGAAGGGCTTCCGGCGTACGATCCGGGCTGCTATCTTTGTCCCGGTAACGCCCGCGCCGGAAGCGCGACAAACCCGCCGTACGACGGCGTTTATGTCTTCGACAACGATTTCGCGGCGTTGCTTCCCGAAACTCCGAGCGACGTTTCGAACGAGCGCGGGCTGTTCGTGACGGCGAGTGAAAGCGGGCTTTGCCGCGTCGTCTGTTTCTCGCCCGATCACTCGCTGACGCTGGCGCGGATGGAAACGCCGGCGATCGAATCGGTCGTGGACGAATGGGCGCGGCAGTACGTCGATCTCGGCTCGCGCGATTTTATCGATCACGTCCAGATCTTCGAGAACCGCGGCGAGATGATGGGCTGCAGCAATCCGCATCCGCACGGGCAAATCTGGGCGTCGGAATCGATCCCGAACGAACCGGCGAAGGAGATCGCGAGACAGGCGGAGTATTTCGACAAGAACGGCTCTTGTCTTCTTTGCGATTATGTCGCCGAAGAGCTCGCGCGCGGCGAGCGCGTCGTCTGCGAGAATTTCGCTTTCGCCGCGATCGTCCCGTTCTGGGCGATCTACCCATTCGAAGTTCTGCTCGCTCCGAAACGCCACGTCGGCTCGATCGACGAACTTTCAGCCGGCGAACGCTCGCAACTTGCGGATATCCTGAAACGGCTGACGACTCGATACGACAATCTTTTTCTGACATCGTTCCCGTATTCGATGGGTTTCCACCAGCGCCCGACCGACGGCAGACCGCACGAATCGCTGCACTTGCACGCACACTTTTATCCGCCGCTTTTGCGCTCGGCGACGGTTCGGAAGTTCCTCGTCGGATTCGAACTGCTCGGAAGCCCGCAGCGCGACATCACTCCGGAATCGGCCGCGGCGCGGCTTCGCGAACTGAGCGAAAAGCATTATCTGGACTGAAATATATGGACCTCGAACGGTTGAAATCGGAGTTTGTCACGACATTCGGCGGGAACCCCCGCATCTTCCGCGCTCCGGGCCGCGTGAACCTCATCGGCGAGCATACCGATCACGACCTCGGATTCGTCTTCCCGATGGCGATCGATCGAGCGGTTTACGTCGCGGCGGCAGCTTCGGATAGCGGAATTTTTCGAGTCCGTTCACTGAACGAGAACGAGACGATCGAGATCGATCTTGCGTCGGACGCGCGCCAGACCGGCTGGGGACGCTATATCGAAGGCGTCGCGCGGATCCTTCGGGAGACCGGACGCGAGATTCCGGCGGTCGATATGGTCATCGAATCGGACGTTCCCGTCGGCGCAGGATTGTCGTCGTCGGCCGCGCTCGAAACGGCCGTCGGACTCGCGCTGACGGCGCTCGCGGGCGAGACGATCGACCGCGTTGAAATGGCGAAGATCGGCCAGCGGACCGAACACGAGTACGTCGGCGTTGAGTGCGGGATAATGGACCAATTCGTTTCCGCGAACGCGGTCGCCGGCCACGCGCTGCTGATCGATTGCCTGACGCTCGAAAGCGCGCCGTTTCCGTTGCCGACCGACCGTTACGAAGTCGTCATTTGCGACACGCGGGTGAAACACGATCTCGTGACGAGCGCGTACAACGACCGCAAGCGGGATTACGAAGCGGGAATCGTCACACTTCGCAGATGGTTTCCCGACCTCAAACACCTTCGCGAACTGAAGCCTTCGGATTTCGAAGCGCATGCGGCTGAGATCACGGAGCCGTCGCGACGCCGTGCGCGGCACGTCGTTACCGAGAACGCGCGGTGTCTGGAAGCTGCGCGGCTGCTTGGCGAGGGCGATCTCGCTTCTTTCGGCGCGTTGATGTGGGAATCGCACGCGAGCCTGCGCGACGATTACGAGGTCAGTTGTCCGGAACTCGATTTTCTGGTCGAGTGCGCGCGGGAATTCGGCGACTCGGTATTGGGATCGCGAATGACCGGCGGCGGATTTGGCGGCTCGACGGTGAGCCTCGTCGCGCGGGATTCGATCGATGAATTCAAATCAGCGATCACAGCGGCGTTTGAAAGGGAATTCGGCCACGCGCCGGGATTCATCGTCTCTGAGCCGGCGTCAGGAGCGGGTGAAATTGAGAGTTGATTCGTGTGATTTCTATTTGTCCACTAAGAGACACGAATTGGTTCGAATTCAATCAAAACGCGCGAATTCGCTGACACGGATCAAACTGATCGGGCGGATTTCTAGGTTAATGTGAACGGAAGTGTTCGGAGGCCGCTCTTTGTGTGATTTCGTGTTGCTTCGTGGTTGGCATTTTTGTCCACTAAGCAGCTCGAAGTTAGACGAATCCGTTCTTCAATTATCGTGGACACTATCGCTGACACAGAAATGACCGATGGAAACGGAGCTTCACGGTCATCTCCCGTAGCTCAATTCTGAATTCCGAGATCCGCGATTCCCAGTGAGCCGCGGCTTGCCGCCCGGATGTGCGGCGACACTCGGTGTCGCCGTGACGTCGCCTAACCGACCCTGCGGCTGAGCCGCCGTGGGCTATGTAAACTCAAGATCGGAAAAGCAAGCTTTTCCGCACATCCGGGCGGCAAGCCGCCTCAAATCCGCAATTCTGAGTCCGCAATCCAAAATCCAAAAATCAAAAATCCAAAATCGGTTCATCGGTTTCGGCCGTATTTCTCGTGGGATGAGACCCATTCGTCGGCGATGACGGCGGCGCCGAGCGAGAGTTCGCCGCAGAGCGCGGTCGCGGCGACGATCTCGGCCAGTTTCTTTGCTTTTCCTTCGCCGTAGCAGTCCATCAGTTCGAGGCATTCACGCTGTGTCGGAAGTCCGGTGCCGCCGCCGTACGTCGCAACGATCAGCGACGGGATCGTGACCGAGAAATAGTAATCGCCGTTCTCCTTGATCTCGGCGAAAACCGCCGCGGCGGATGATTCGGCGACGTTCGCCGCGTCCTGGCCGCACGCGATGAAGATAGCCGCGATCGCGTTCGCGCTGTGCGCGCCGTTGTTGTTGACGCCGGCCATGTATCCGCCGAGCTGCGATGTCAGCCGCGCCTCGAAGATCTTCGCGACGGGGACGCGCATCACGTCGTCAAGCACGTGCGCAGGTACGATCGCTTCGGCGATGACGCGTTTGCCGCGGGTGTGGAGCGTGTTCACGTACGACGACTTCTTGTCGGTCGCCATCGATCCTTCAAGCTGATACCGTTCGATTCCGGGATAAACGGACGCGATCCAGTCGCAGGCGGCTTTCGTCGCGCGTCCGGTCATGTTCTGGCCGGCGGCGTCGCCGGTCGTGTAGTTGAAACGGAGATAAAGAAACCGCGCGGCAGGGAATTGCTGGATGTCGCGGAGCTTGCCGACGCTCGTCGTCGTTTCGGCGTTTTGTTTGATCGATTCGAAATTCGCCGTCACCCAAAGTTCGAAATCGCGCGCCTCGCGGGCCGACTCAAAGGCGAAGACCGGTGCACGCTGCATCGCGTCGTCGACGACCGTCGTGCGCACGCCGCCGCATGCGCGCAGCAGCTTCATGCCGCGGTTGTAGCTGGCGACGAGCGTCCCTTCGGTCGTCGCGAGCGGAACATAGAATTCACCTTTCGCGTGTTCGCCGTCAATGAGGAGCGGACCGGCGATCCCGATCGGGACCTGCGCGGCGCCGACAAAGTTCTCAATGTTGCCGGGAAGCAGCGCCGGATCGATCGAATACGAACCGACGTGATCGAGCGCCGTGCCGGTCTTTTCACGCGCGAACTCACGACGCGCTTCGGCCGCTTCACGGGTGTAGTCGTTGTCGCTGCGCGGAATTTTCATCAGTATTCAGCCCGTTTTAGGTCATCGGTCAGCCGCATTCCGTCGTCGTAAAGCCAGTCGTCGAGGAGCCACTTGCCGTCTACCTTATTCAATTGAACTTTGTACGTCGTCACGAGGTCGCCGCCGCAAACCTTTGAAAGATAGAACTTTACGTCGACGGTCGAACGGTTGGCGCTTGTTCTCCCAGCACCGAAAACGAGTCGGTCGGGGTAGAACTTGCCCATCCGGTAGCACTCGTCCTCTGGAACGAACGGGAAGGCGTCGAAATGCGGCTTGTCGGTCGGGTTCTTTTTCAGATACTCGCGTTCGCGCCGAAGTTCGTTCTCGAAAAGGCGCGTCAGTTCGGCCGTGAACCAGGCCTTTCGTGCATTCAGTCCTTTCTGATTGAACGTTTGATTGCGGGCGTTGTTGAAAGTGTAGAACGCGCGGACGGTTTGGACCGGACCGCTCTTCTGCGCGAGCGCCGTCCCCGCCAAAAGCGCGATTGTTAGGATAAGTGCCTTGAATTTCATATGGTTGACGCCCCTTATCAGCCGTCTTCCGCGTAATACGCCTTTCGCGAGGCGTTCATGTCTCACGCGGAGATCGCGAAGATCGCGAAGTTGCAATCCGAAATTCCTTTGCGGACCCCGCGGACTTTGCGTGAAGCGTTCATCTCTCACGCGGAGATCGCGAAGATCGCAAAGACGCCTTTTTGCGCCTTTGCGATCTGGCGCGAAAACCGGCGATTAAAGATCACAGAGCGTGTTCCCGCAAAGGCGCCAGGACGCAAAGGAAAACCAAGGGTCAACTCGATCGTACTCGACTCACGACTCACGACTCACGACTCACGACTCACGACTCACGACTCACGACTCACAACTCCCAACTCATGACCCAACATCAAACACCCGCCCGAAATAGTCGGAGATCTCGGACGTCAGCTGATCGCGCTTGCGCTCGTCGATCCCTGCGAGTTCGCGGGCGAGTTTCTTCTTGAACTCGAGCTGCATCTGGCGCGCGATCTGGATCCGCTGAGCCTGCGGCGACCCGGCGCCATGCATCGACTCGGTCAAATACCCGACGGCGTTGCGGCCGAGAGTCATGTTCTCGATCAGCCGCAGGATCCGCACGCGATATTCAGTCGGGACATCGGCGCGGCCTTTCAGGTATTTTTCAAGGAGAGCCCCGACCGATTCGCTTTTCAAATCCTTCTCGGACGGCATCGTGACGACTAGTCCGCCGGCCAGATCCTGGGCAAGCCGCGAGATCTCGTACGGCATCTTCGTGACGTGGTGTTTGCAGACATTTGCGATCATGTCGTCGCAAATATATGCGCCGGACTTGGTCGGTTTTGACTGATAGCTCGAGGCGATTCCGGTCGCGTAGATCGTCTCGTTGAGATGCGTCATCTCGACCAGCTTTTCCTTGATGTGCGACGCCTTGTCGGCGCCGTTGTATTCGGCGATCTGCGCCGCCGCGCCGATCAGGACATCGCCGACGCCGCTCTTGCAAACGTACGACCGCCGGTGATAGCAAGTGAAACGCTCGACGAGCATCGACGCAAACTCGGTCTCGCCGTCCATAAAGATCAGTTCGTTCGGGATGAAGACATCTTCGAAGATGATCATCGCTTCCTGCCCGCCGAACTCAGCATTTCCGGCGTCGATCGTCCCGCCTTCGGCCGCGCGCGTGTCGCACGACTGGCGCCCGTAAATGTAAGTGATTCCCTCGGCATCGACCGGGATCGCACCGACGATCGCGTATTCGCGGTCATTTTCGGTCAGGCGCATCGTCGGCATCACGAGCAGCCAGTGCGAATTGAGACAGCCCGTCTGATGCGCTTTGGCGCCGGTGATGTAAACGCCCTCGGCGGTACGCCTTGTAACGTGGACGAAAAGGTCCGGATCGGCCTGCTCGTGCGGCGCGAGCGAACGGTCGCCCTTGACGTCGGTCATTGCGCCGCCGATCACGAAATTGAGCCGCTGCATCTCGGCGATGAACGCTTTCAGGCGTTCATGATAGATGGTCGCATTCGCCTCGTCTATTTCGTAAGTAACAGAGAAAAGGGAGTTTATCGCGTCCATTCCGACGCATCGCTGAAAGCATGTTCCGGTCAATTGTCCGAGCCGGCGCTGCATCTTGTTCTGCCGGACCACATCGTCGCGCGTCATAACGATCTGTAGAAATCGGTTGACGCGCGTTCCGGTCAGATGAGATTCGGCGGTCGCGAGATCGGGTTCGGCGGAGGCGAGGCGATAGGTTTCGGCGACGGCGTTGATCGACGGACGGATGATCGGATGATCGACGATCTCATCGACCATTTCGCCCAAGAGATAGACCTTCAACGAGCGGCCACGCAGGGAATCGACATAGTCCTCGGCGGTGACGATCGGTGTTGGTTGGCGAGTCGGATTCATTCGGCACTTCGGTTCAGCCGCGGATCGCGCGGATAACGCGGATCAAGCAAAGATCAATCTGAGTCATTCGCGCAATCGGTGGCCCAAAAACTACTTCCTTTTCCAGCGGACGCCGTCCTTCGTGTCTTCGAGCACGATGCCGCGTTCCGCCAGCAGATCACGGATCTCGTCCGATCGGGCGAAATTGCGGTTGCGACGCGCTTCCTGGCGTTCGGCAATCAGCGCTTCGATCTCGGCGTCGAGCATCTCCGCCTTTTCTTCACCGAAGATCCCGAGCACCGAATCGAACTTCGAAACCGCTTCAAGAACGGCGTCCCGATCGTCGGCCCGAAGCGCGTCCCTGGCGAGCACGGAGTTTATCTCACGCACGAGATTGTGGATCGCCGCGAGCGCGACCGACGTGTTCAGATCGTCGTCCATCGCCTCTTCAAACTCGGTCAAAGCCTTCGCGACGAGCTTCGCTACTTCGGGATCAGAACCCGGTTGCGTCTTCGCCTCGCGCACCAGACGTCGGAATTGCTGAAGCCGATCGACGGTCGATTCCGAGCCTTTCAGTCCTTCGAACGTAAAATTCAGCTGTTTTCCGTACGGGACCGAGATCAGCAAATACCTGATCGCGAGCGGCGAAAACCCGCGCGAGAGAATGTCTCGCAGCGTGTAGTCGTTCCCGAGCGATTTCGCCATCTTCTCGTTGTCGATCTTCAGGAACTCGCCGTGCAGCCAGTACTTCGCGAACAATTTTCCGGTCGCGCCCTCGGACTGCGCGATCTCGTTCTCGTGATGCGGGAACTGCAGATCGACGCCGCCGGCGTGGATGTCGAATGTCTCGCCGAGATATTTCATCGACATCGCCGAGCACTCGATGTGCCAGCCCGGGCGTCCGTAACCGAACGGCGCGTCCCAACCCGCCGGATCGGACCGGTCGACGAGTTTCCAGAGCGCGAAGTCGCGCGCGTCCTCCTTCTCGTACTTGTCGGTATCGACTCGGCCCGAACCGCCCGCTTCATTGCCGGAGAAACTGATCTTCGAGAGTTTTCCGTATTCGGGAAACGCCGAGATGCGGAAATAGATCGATCCGTCTGATTCGTACGCTTTTCCGTTTGCGAGAAGCGTCGAGATGATGTCGATCATTTCCTTGATATGCTCGGTCGCACGCGGCGCGATGTCGGGCCGGTTGTTCCCGAGCGCGGCCATATCTTCCCAAAAGGCGACGATGTACGGCTGGACGAACTCGTCGATCGATTTTCCTGCCTTGTGCGATTCGTTGATGATGCGGTCGTCGACGTCCGTGAGGTTCATTACGTGCGTCAGATCGTAGCCTTTGAATCGCAGATAGCGCGCGAGAATGTCGCCGAAAGTGAACGTTCTGAAGTTCCCGATATGGGCGAAATTCCAGACCGTCGGGCCGCAGATGTAGAGCTTGACGTCGTTGTCGTGAAGCGGCCGGAATTCCTCGAGTTTGTTCGATAGCGTGTTATGAAAACGCAGCATAGATAAGTCCTGTTCAAAGTTGAATATGATACCACGAGTCACCCGATCGGACGGTCGATCCGGCCGCCGGTCAGGCGTGAATTCGAGTTGCGAAGGGAATCAGAGACAACAGGACTCTTTCGGCGCGACACCGAGAGTTGAAAGGCGGGAACGTTGATCGCTTTGGATCTCGAAAAACATGAAGCAATTAAACAGGAAATCTCGCGGTTACGCAAGACAATTTTGAACTGTGACCGACCTTCATTGCCGGAAGCGTTGTTAACGTTTGGACCGCGGTTATAGACCGATTCTCACACGATGCGCACCAAGGACACCGTCGCCAATGTCGGGAATCTGAGATACAATGAGCCCGAAACCGAGCCGAGGGATCTCGGAACTATAAAAATGCTGGGGGGCTTGGATTGAATGAGTGCAACTGTTGAAGATCGGGTCAGGCGCATTTTTGCTGATTTCAAAAAGGTTCCGTTCGAGGAGATCTCGATGGAAACCACGTTCGAAGAGCTGGGATTCGATTCGCTTGACGGACTAAACATAGTTTTTGAGTTGGAAGAAGAATTCGATCTCATGGTGCCCGACGACAAGGTCGCGGAAATGAAAAGCGTCCGACAGGTCGTGGCGGGAATCGAGCATTTGATTGCTCTCAAGGAGTCCGAAGGTGCGGGAGCGCCGTCGACCGGAGTAAGCAAAGTAGCGGAATAAGCCAGATGAGACGAGTAGTGATCACCGGTATCGGAACGTTGTCCGCGCTTGGTAATTCTGTCGGCGAATTTTGGTCCGCTATTGTTGCCGGGAAATCCGGGATCGGGCCGATGACGCGCTACGATACGACCGAGCTCCGTTTCAAGAACGCTGCCGAGGTCCGCGGCTTCGATCCGCGCGCGCATTTCGACGATCGCGCGCTGATGTGGATCGATCTTTTTTGCCAGTACGGAATGGTGGCCGCCCGCGAGGCGATCGTAGATTCCGGGATCGAATTCACTCCGCAACTCGCCGAAAACTCAGGCGTGATCACGGGGTCATGCCTCGGCGGAAAAGTTGCGGAGGACGAGGGCTTCAGACTTCTTTATGAGGCGAACCGATCGCATCAACCGCCGTCGATGATCCCGAAGGCGATGGCGAACGCGGTTGCGAGTCAGGTTTCGATGGAATTCGGTTTGACGGGACCGACGTTCACGACCTCGACGGCGTGTTCTTCGGCAAACCACGCGATCGGACAGGCGTTTTGGCTCATTCGTCAAGGCGCGCTCGATGTCGCGGTCACGGGCGGCAGCGAGACGCCGCTTGCATGGGGCAATCTGAAAGCGTGGGAAGCGATGCGTGTCGTATCGCAGACGACCTGCCGGCCATTCTCGAAGGACCGCACCGGGATGATCCTCGGAGAGGGCGCGGCAATGTTCGTGGTCGAGGAAATGGAGTCGGCGTTGGCCCGCGGAGCGACGATCTACGCCGAGATCGCCGGTTTCGGGATGAGCGCCGATGCGCATCATTTGACGATGCCGAGAACCGAAGGCGCGGCGAAGGCGATGCGGCTCGCTTTAAGTGACGGCAACGTCCCGGCCGAAAGCGTCGGTTACATAAATGCTCATGGTACCGGAACGGCCGCCAACGATTCGATGGAAGCCGCGGCGATCAGGCAGGTGTTCGGGAAGCAGACCGACCGGCTTGCGGTCAGCTCGACAAAATCGATGCACGGGCACACGCTCGGGGCAGCCGGCGCGATCGAAATGGCTGCGACCGTGCTCGGAATGCATCACGGGATTCTTCCGCCGACGGCCAATTTCAACGAACGTGATCCGGATTGTGATCTTGACGTTGTCCCGAACGAGTCCCGTCCGGCTGGTATCGAGGCAGCTCTGTCGAACTCATTCGCGTTCGGCGGCCTAAACGCGGTACTTGCGTTCAAACGATGGAACGGCAACGGTTCCCGATAGCTTCGTAAACTTCACTGATCAGGTAACCGGCCCAAATGCCGATCTTGAGGACGTATTGGACAGGTTGTCACGCGGATCGCGCGCGGCGAGCGTCGATCGCTTCCTTGATAAGCCTAAACAATC
>JAKOSS010000662.1 GCA_029777145.1 Acidobacteriota bacterium
CAGATGTTTACGGGGCACGGTTACCGGCCGTACACGTGGCAGAAGGTTTCGATCGGCGCCGAGAAAGACGGAAAACTGCGATCGATCATCCACGAGGCGATCGGAAACACCTCGACGATCGAGAATTTCACCGAGAGTCCGAACGGCTTCGGGCGCACGCTTTACGAATGCCCGAATTACCACACGCCGTACAAGGTCGCGAAGACGGATCTGCCGACGCCGACGTGGATGCGCGCGCCGGGCGCGGTCACGGGCGCATTCGCGCTCGAATCGGCGATCGACGAGGTCGCGTACCAGTTGAAGATCGATCCGGTTGAATTCCGCCTGATAAATTACTCGGAAAAGGATCCTGAAACCGGACGGCCGTTCTCCAGCAAGGCACTGCGCGAAGCGTTCAAACAGGGCGCCGCAAAGTTCGGCTGGGAAAAAAGAAAATTCGAACCTCGTTCAATGCGTGACGGAAACTGGCTCGTCGGCTGGGGCGTCGCGGTCGGAACTTGGGGCGCGGGGCAGGCGCCGGCGTCAGTCCGAATAACGCTCGGTGCGGACGGAACGGCGCGGGTCGGCAGCGCGACCGCCGACATCGGACCGGGAACATATACCGTCATCACGATGATCGCGGCTGAGTTTCTCGGAGTCGACCCCGAGAAAGTGAAATTCGAACTCGGCGACAGCGATCTTCCGAGCGCGCCGATGCAGGGCGGATCGATCACCACCGCGTCCGTCGGCACGGCCGCTCAGGGCGCGGCGCTGGCGATCAAGACGAAACTCGTTGCGCTGGCCCAGAAAGATCCGAATTCTCCGCTCGCCGGCGCGGTTGTTGACGATATCGAGATGTCTGACGGGTTCCTATCGGTGAAGGCGAATGCGGCGAGGAAGATTCCGATCGCCGACGTCATGAAGGCGAACGGGATGAACGAGATCGTCGAAACATTCACGTCGACGCCGAATTCCGAGCGCCGCAATTACAGAACACAGGCGCACGGCGCACAGTTTGTCGAGGTAAAGGTCGACGAATCGCTCGGCATCGTGAAGGTCACACGAGTCGTCGAGGCGACGGCCTGCGGGCGCATCATGAATCCGAAGACATCGCATTCCCAGGAGATGGGCGGCGTCGTGTGGGGTATCGGAATGGCTCTCCAGGAAGAGACGGCAATCGACCATCGTTACGGCCGGATGATGACGACGAACTTCGCGACGTATCACATCCCGGTCAACGCGGACGTTCAGAGTGTGGAAACGGCGTTCGTCGAAGAGGAAGACAAGATCGTGAATCCGCTCGGGATCAAGGGAATGGGAGAACTTTGTCTCGTCGGCATCCCGGCGGCGATCGCGAATGCGGTCTTTCATGCGACAGGCAAGCGCGTCCGCGATCTTCCGATCACGCTCGATAAGTTGTTATGAATTCTTACAGACCGTATCAAGGTGATCAGTAGCTGACTTTGTGACCTCCGTGTCCGCGTGTTGAAAATCGGCGTGACCACATAGACACAGAGTCAACATAGAGTTCTCCGAATTTTCTGAGAGCTGAAGGTCCTTAGAGTGAGGCTATGTGCCCTCGATGCCTATGTGTTTGAAATGATTGCGACCACATAGACACGGAGTGAACATAGATTTCGCCCAACCGTTCAAGGGCTGAAGATTGGATAGAGATGAAAGAGATCGAACTTATCCTCAAAACGATTCCGCAACTCGCGCCCGGAGAGAAGGCGATCATCGCGACGGTCGTCGACGTCCGGGGATCTGCGTACCGCGGCGAGGGTGCGAAGATGCTCATCCGCGCGAACGGCGACGCCGTCGGGACAGTTTCGGGAGGTTGTCTTGAAGCGGACGTGCTCGAACGCGCGAAGCAAGTCGCAGACTCGGGAAAAGCACAGGTCTTCATTTACGACACTACCAAGAATGAGGATTCGGTGTTCTCGCTCAACATGGGCTGCCGCGGCGTGATCCGGATCTTGTTCGAACCGCTCGATGCGGATTATTTCGGTCGGCTTTCTCGCGCTCGGGCGGAGCGCCGGCGATTCGTCAGCAAGGTCGTCATCGACGGTGAGGAGTTCGGACGGCGGACATACTTGGACGATGGGGACCACGGCACGCGATCGCACGCGGACGGCGATGAGTTCCTGGAGATCATCGATCCGCCGACCTCTCTGTTTGTTTTTGGCGCCGGCGCCGACGCGATCCCCGTTTACGAGATCGCGAAGACGCTCGGATGGCTCGTCGCGATCATCGATCACCGCGCCGCGTTCGCGACCCGCGAGCGATTTCCGGACGCCGACGCGCTCCACATTCTTCAGCCCGACGACTACTCCGCAAATCTCAATCTCGACGAACACGCTGTCGCGGTCGTCATGACGCACAATTACGAGAAGGACAAGCTGATCGAGAAGTTCTTGCTGAAGACGAACGCCGCGTACATCGGTCAGCTCGGACCGCGAAAGCGAACCGAGAAACTCCTCGCCGAGATCGGCGAGTCGTGGCCGTCGAATCTTCATGCGCCGGTCGGTCTAGACATCGGTTCCGAATCACCGGAAGAGATCGCGCTCGCCATCGTCTCTGAGATCCTGACCGTTCTGCGGAATCGCGACGGCGGATTTCTGACAAACAGAAACTGATATGAGAACGGCTTTTCTCGCTGCGGTCGCTTCACTCACATTCGCCTGCTCGCTGTTCACCGCTAAGGTTTACCATCCGCCATCAATGATCGAAGCCCATTCATATTCCGGCGGAAACTATGAGAAGGAATACCGGCTTCACTTCGAGCCAAACGGCCATGTTGTACTCTCGGGACGTTTGGGGGCCTTATCGTGCAATGAAGAATGGGATGTTGAACCGGAGAGGTTTCAAGCCACGGCGAAGGTAATCGATTCCGGCGATTTCTTTGCGATGGATTCCGAACCAAAAGAAAGGCCGAACGCGACCCACTTCACCTCCGTAGATCTCCATGTTGTGCTCGATGATAGGGAGAAAACGGTTAGAGGAATACGTGTCGATCAGCCTTCGGACGTCAATCGCAAGTTCTTCGCCTTTGTCCTTCACCTTGAGACGGTCACCGACGCGAAACGCCGGATCGACGATTGCTTTTCATGGGAGAAAAGAACTTCCGACAAATAAGTGAATCCACACTCCGAAATTCCAGATCCCAAATGCGTCCTCGTTCTCGCGGCCGGAGGATCGAGCCGTTTCGGTTCGTCTAAACAGATCGCTGAATTCGATGGCCGAACGCTTGTCCGCCGGGCGGTTGAGACCGCGCTCGAGAGCTCGGCAGATATGGTGTGCGTCGTCCTTGGCGCACAAGCGGACGAGATCCGACCTCTGATCGACGATCTCCCGACCCTCATCGTCGTCAATGAAGACTGGCCCGCCGGGATCGGATCGTCGATCGCCGCCGGGCTCGAGACCGTCCGTGAACTCAACCCGGAACTCGCATCGACCGCGATCACGCTCGCAGATCAGCCGCTTGTAACATCCGGATTTATCGACAGCCTTTTCGCCGCGTCGGCAACCGGACAGATCGCGGCCACGGAATATGGCGGCACGCACGGAGTACCTTCGGTTTTTCCGCGCAAGTATTTCGACGAATTGCTCTCATTGCCTCCCGAATCCGGCGCTAAAACCCTGATATTGAAACATTTAGACGATGTTTCGTCGATCCCGTTTCCAGACGCCGCCATCGATATAGACGTCCCGAACGATCTCAAACGCCTTTCGGGTCGTTCGTAACATTTCCGTAACTCACAATTAACCGATTCTTAACCCGCGATTAATCTGCCGTTAACCCGGCAGCGTTAACCTCTCCCTTGCACCACGAAATTTCAACTTTTTGACACCACAGCGGAGGCAAACGGCGAGGGAATCGTATGTTTGTCGGCCGCGTATTTCATCAGATTTATTAGGAGTGAATATGCAGCTCAGCACGAGCCTCAGGGCTCTTACCATTTTGGCCGCGATCGCAATGACGGCGGTCGGCGCTTTCGGACAGACCGATCAGTCGCGTATCGTCGGGATCGTATCGGACGTTAACGGTGCCGTCGTTCCGGGCGCCCAAGTCGTCGTCAAGAACGAAAAGACCGGCGAATCGCGGTCGTTCGTCTCGGACACCCAAGGCAATTTCATAGTCACGGCGCTCAAGCCGGCCTTCTACTCGGTGACCATCAGCCACGCCGGGTTCACGACATCGGAGAGCAAGAACGTTCAGCTTTCCGTCGGTCAGGAACTCAAACTGAACATCACCTTGCAACCCGAAGGCGCGGTTGCGGAGGTCAACATCGTTTCCGAATCCGAAGCGGGCATCAACCTCGCGTCGGCGAGTATGAGCGCGAACGTCAACCAGCGCGAGGTTGAAGGACTTCCCGTCAACGGACGTCAACTTTCGCAGCTCTACCTGCAGGCGCCGGGCGCGGTCAACAGCGGATCCGGCACGTTCGGCGACATCCGATTTTCGGGACGCGCCGTACAGCAGAACGTCATCCGTTACGACGGTGTCGAGGGCACGGGTATCATCGACGCGAGTCCCGGCAACCTCAACGGCGAGGTTCCGTCACCGTTCCGGCTCCAGTCCAGCCTCGAGAACGTTCAGGAATTCCGCGTCGATTCGAGCAATTTCCCGGCCGAATACGGTACCGGTACGGGCGGCCAGATCAACGTCGTGACCAAGTCCGGCGGAAACGAGTTCCGCGGATCGGTCTTCGAATACCTGCGCCGCGGTTCGCTCGATGCGCGCAATTACTTTGACAACATCACACCGGGGATTCCGAAGAGCGAACTCAAGCTTGACCAGTTCGGCGGATCGATCGGCGGTCCGATCATCAAGGACAAGTTCTTCTTTTTCTTCTCCTACGAAGGCTATCGCGTCCGGTCGGGACTCAATTTTGTTGAGGCCGCACCGAGTCTCTCGCTCGCGCAGGCCGGCGCACTGATCCCGGGAACCAACACCCCCGTCAATCCTTCGATCCAGCCGTTCATCTCGGCTTTCCGGTCGCCGGACGCGGTGATCGTTCAAGGCGGAACGACGGCACCCGGTTTCGATATCGTCCAGCTTCAGGACACCGCAAAGACGGACGAGAACGCCTACTCGCTCCGCCTGGACTACAAGATCAACGACCAGAACAACATGTACTTCCGGTTCTTCCGCGATAACGGCACGGACGATCGTCCGGAAGGCGTCTCCGGCCGGCGTGTTCTGATCGAGGCTCAGCCGCAGAACGGCGTCTTCGGATTGCAGACCGTGTTCGGAACGAACAAGGTCAACGAGTTCCGTCTCGGTTACAACGGTGCGCGGACGCGGATCAACGGACAGGCTCCGACGATCAACGGTTTTGACCTGTCGTCGGTGATCATCAATATCTCGGGCAGCGTCGCAAACACCGGTATCGCCGGACAGGGAACTTCGTCGGGTATCTCGATCCCCGGCGGACTCGTCCGCGCCAACTCGGCGACAAACGGCCGCGGACAGCCGTACACGCCGTACTCGCTTTCGTTCATCGACAACTTCAGCTGGACGCGCGGCACGCACAACCTGAAATTCGGCGGTGAAGTCCGCGTCATCCGGCTGTACACCGACCGCCTCGGCGGAACGACGTACACGTTCTCGAACCTCGCGGCATTCCTCGGAAACTCGCCGTCGTCGGTCCAGTATCTCGGCGACGTCTCGTCACCGAGCCCATTCAACAATGGATACACGGGAGAGCGCTTGGCGAAACAGCAGTACTACATCGGCTACGCGCAGGACGAGTGGAAGGTCACGCCGAGCTTCACGCTCAGCTACGGTCTTCGTTACGAATACTACTCGCCGTTGACCGAAGCGAACAACGCTCTCGTTCTGTTCGACATCACCAACGGCACGTTCAAGCCGAACACGTCGGCGCCGTTCAAGACGTCGAAAACCAACTTCGGCCCGCGCGTCGCATTTACCTGGTCACCGAACGCCGACAAGACGTCGGGGATGTTCTCCGGCGGCAAGACGGTGATCCGCGGCGGTTTCGGAATTTACTACGGACCGGGTCAGACCGAAGATCAGATCCAGCCGATCGAAAGCGATCGCATCTCGTCGACGATCTCGAGCGGTTCGCTGCTCGCGTTCCCGGCGAATATCCCGGCGATCGTCAACAACTTCAACTCGAACCCGACGAACCGCACGTATCAGCCGCGCGCCTATTCGAACGATTACAAGGTTCCGGAGCGCGTCTTTCAATACACGGTCTCGTGGCAGCAGGAATTGCCGTACAAACTCGTCTCGACGGTCGCGTACGTCGGCAGCCAGGGACGAAATCTGTTCCTTCGCAGCGTTGCCAACCGAATTCTTCCGGGTTCGACGGTGATCGCCGACGGCACGAATCTGCCGACCGGCGTCGGTGTCATCAACCGCACGAACGGCAGCGGTCAGGTGATCGGCGTCAACACGGTCCGACAATTCGACATCATCTCGGGAACATCGCAATCGCGGCCGTTCGCCGAGATCGATTACAAGACTTCGGGCGGCGACGACAAGTACAACGCGCTCCAACTTTCGCTGGCACGGCGCTTCAACTCGGGTCTGACGCTGAACGCGCAGTACAGCTATTCGTCGAGCCGCGGTACGACCGCCGGTTCGAACGAAGCCCGGACGTCGGCTCAGCTTGAGAATTTCGAGGCTGACCGCGGCCGGAACAACTTCGATGTCCGTCACACCTTCAACCTGAGCGCGCTCTACGATCTTCCGATCGGAAAGGGCCGCATGTGGGATCTTGGCAAAACGGGCAACTTCCTGCTCGGCGGCTGGGAGATCGGCGGCATCGTCAATGCCCGCAGCGGTCTGCCGGTTGAAGTGCTTGTCGTCCGTCCGGACACCGTTGCGCAATGCGTCGCGGCGGCCGGCTGTACGATTGGCTCGACGACCGTCGCGCAGGGATTCACGGCGACTCTCGGAACCAACCCGAGTTCGGCGGTTCCGCTTCCGACGGGCTTCCAGGTTGTCGTCAATACGCCGGGCGGCGGTGCTTCGCGTAACGTCCGCCGGCCGAACGTGATCTCGGGTCAGCCGCTTTACCTCGACAACGACCGATTCATTCTGAATCCGGCGGCGTTTTCGATCCCGGAAGCCGGAACCTGGGGTGACCTGTCACGCAACGCTCTTCGCGGACCGCAGTTCAAGCAGTTCGACCTCGTTCTCGGGAAGAAGTTCAAATTTACCGAGACGATGAACGTCGAGTTCAGGACCGAGATCTTCAACATCTTCAACATCACGAATTTCTCGAATCCTTCGGCGACGCTCAGCAACGCGCTGCCGACGCTCAGCGTTTCGTCGGGGGCGTACACGCTCGGATCCGGACTTCAACCGGGTCAGGCATTCACGCAGAGCCGCGCCGGTTCGACCTGGGGACAGCTCCGTTCAACGGTCGAGCGTACGGTCGGTCTAGGTACTAACCGCCAGATCCAGTTCGCTTTCCGGTTCAACTTCTAGAAACCGACGCTAACCTGAAAAGAAAAGAGGGCCGTAATTTGCGACCCTCTTTTCTTTGACTAGGCAGAATTTCCGGCTTGGTAACCCGGAGTTAACTATTGAATTGTAGACTCTTAGCGAAACCGATTAGTTGATCGGGTCACTTTGCCTCTCGGGCGAGTCCTTCAAAGGACCCGCCCCTTTTTGTATCTGCGGTTCCAGTATCGCCACCGCCAAGAGAGGGTGACCGGGTTGAGGGTGCGATACAGCCCGAGCTTTACTGCGGCCAATTTCAACGTGTAATAAATGATGAAACTTAGATAGCGCATTCAGCTAGGCCCTGAGGCGCGTCCTCAGCGCGAATTTCATCCGACGCGGGAGCGTTGTCATGAATCGTTTCAGGAAGGTTGATGCTTCGCAGATGATGCAGATCGCGAGACTCGGCGCGCCGCTCCTCACAGGAGTCTCCGGGCGACGACAAGTCCGAGCGCGGAGAGCATGATGATCGTCGCGGCGCTCAGTGCGACCAGCGAGACGGTCGGAGGTTTGTCGGGGAAGTATGTCGAAAAGAGCATTTGAAAGCTCATTCCGATCGCCGCGATCCCGAGAATCAAAACGGTAATAACGGTGAATTCTTTCCTCATGGTCCGCATTAAAACAGCCGACTATTAAGGGAATGTTAGTTGACCCTTACGAAAATGCGAACAATTTGAACGCCGAAGAATTCTGGATTTCTTAAGCGAAGCGTCACACGGCGGTAACATCGGCAGGCTAAACTTGAACTGTTTCTATCGCTGTGGGGTTTGGGGCAAAGCTTCTGGGTTTGCCCCATTTTTTTGTTTTGGGCGACTGGCGGCAAATCAAAAGGCGGGCATTGGCGCCCGCCTCGTTCGGTCATTTATTGATCGCCGTCGTGTCCGTTTTATCACGCGGATCGTACGGATTCGCCTGATACTTCTTGACGGCTTCCTGAGCGTTGTCGTAATTGTCGCCGAGCGCGGCAGCCTTGCCGTAGGCGTCCGTCGCCCGCGTGCGGTCGCCCTTGGCGTCGTAGGCGTTGCCCTTCTTGATCAGCGCCCAGACGTGAAGCCAGGCTGGACGCGCGTCTCCCGAAACACCCAGCGCCTCAACGGCCTTAAAGTTGTCGATCGCGAGGTCGTAGTTCCGTTGCTCGAGATAAAGAAGGCCGAGGTGGTAGTAGATCCACGCATTCGAACGATCAAGTTTGAGCGCCGCTTCGAACTGCTGCTGCGCCTCGACATAATTTCCTTCCTTGAACTGCTCGATGCCGCGCCGGGCGATCGACGAGATCCGCAGATCGTCGCTGATGCGGAGTATCTTGTAGTCGGGATCGACGACGACCTCGAGCGGTTTGCCTTCGGATTCGATGTTGAAATCGGCGCTCGCTTCATCGACCTTCACCGTCACCGTCTTGTGTCCGTCGCCGCCTTCGGAAACGAGCTGAATATCGAGCGGAAGACGCAGATTGTCATAGTTCTGACGAACCGTCCCGCGGGTCACGAACTTGCCGGCACGCGTCCGGATGATCAGATAGTCGGTCTTGAACTCGGGAACGCCGGTGCTCTCGACCCATCGCGCGAAAAAGTAACGCATATTTTCGCCCGCGATCTCGCCCGAAAGTTTCTCAAAATCCTCGATCGACGCCGTTTTTCCTCGATACCGGTCAAGATAGGTGCGAAGCAGCTGATTGAATTTCTGATCGCCGAGCGTGTCACGCAGGAGCTTGAAGACGAATGCGCCCTTCGCGTACATGATGTACTGATAGGCGGTCGACTGGTCGTCGAGTGTCGATGGCGCCCGGAGCAATGAAGAGGTCTGTTCGAACGTCAGGGCCTTTTCAAGCAACTCGCGCCGGAGCGAATCGAGCGCCGGACCCTGAAGCTGGCTTTCGCGCAACGAAAAGGCGCTGTACTCCGCCAATCCCTGTGAGAGCCACGCGTCGTCGAACGACTTCAGCCCGGCGGTCAATCCCCACCATTGATACGCGGCCTCGCGCTGCATCCTCTCGGAAGTGACCTCCCGCGATTGATCGAAGAACCGCTGCGCAACGAAAAGCATTCCCTGCGACGAGTAGAAATC
>JAKOSS010000663.1 GCA_029777145.1 Acidobacteriota bacterium
ACGTTATTACGCAAAAACGACTTCTGTCAAGAACGTCATTCGAGGAAGAAATGACTTTGTAACCCGACGTTCCCGCGGCATACGAAAAGGCCGCCCGAAATCCCGGACGGCCCTCTTTCTTGGTTTGATCCCGCAAATTGTTGTTGCGGTTTCGGTTAGCGGCTTACGGCTCGGCGTCGAAGTCGAAGCCGATGACGTTGTCGTCGAGCGTCACGAGCCGTGTCGGATTGGCGAAGACGTACCGGCTCGAGACGACCGAGATCACGTACGTTTCTCCCACCGGCAGACCGTCGAATCGGAAGTATCCGAACGAACCGGTCTGAATCGTCCTCGGAGCGTCGAGTCCTCCGCCCGAAATGACGACCGTCGCGTTCCTGATCCCGAGTCCGCCGGCGGTGCGGATACGGCCCTCGACCGCGGCATTTGCCGCCGTCGGCGAAAGCAGCCCGGCCGACCAGCTCGAGAACGCAGACACCGCATTCGCCGTAAACCGGTTGTTGATCGTGTCGATCGTTCCCGGTGTGTACCACGCGGTTGACGAACTCTCGCGCTTGAGCACCAGATAGTTCGCCGCGGCGCCGTTGACGTCTTCCGGCCGGTACTGGACAGTTATGTCGGCCGTAACAGCGCCGCTCTCCGTAAGATCCCAATACCTCGACAGCGAGTTCGCATTGTCGGTATCAGCAAGGAATGCATCGACAACCTTAACCGTCAGCGACGATCCCGGAACGACGTTCGTCACGTTGGCGGTCATCGGCGAATAGTTGCCCGTCACAGTTCCTTCCGGAGTGAGCGGCGGCGCCGTCGGCCCGCCGACCGGGAAGAGATAGCTTCCGGTCGTGCAGAACTTCTGCTCCAAATTTCCGAAGACGTAGTTCGTTTCACCGAATCCGGCGACCGACGCGCCGCATTCCATCGTGATCGTGAACGCGCCGGTATCGACGATTCCTCCAAGCGGTCCGCCCAGATTGAGTCCGCCGAGCACGACGACATCACCGCCGAGCGTCGATCCGCCGACCGGTTCGACGTTCGAGTAAGTTCCGGCCGGAATCACCGCTGCGCCGACAGTATAGACGTTCGGAGCCGTTGCCGGCGGCGCCTCGGATGAATTGCCCGCGGCGTCCTGGGCAACGACGTAGTACGCGACCGAACTTCCGGCAACTGCTCCCGGCGTCGAACACGTCCAGTCGTTGCCTGAATCGAACACGCAAAGCGTCGATCCCGTCGCGTTGCCGGGCTGAACCGTGTAGTACAAAGTAATCGCCGTCACGCCGACATTGTCTGTCGCGGTCACCGTAAAGTTGCGCGGATTCGTGTCCGCCGTCGCCGAAAGTGGCACGAACGGAGCAATCACCGGCGGCGTCGTATCGCCGTCGTTGTCGTTTATCGTCACCGTCTCGGTCGTCGGCGTACCGAGCGTCGCGCCGGACGGACTCGAGAGCGTCGCCGAGAAGGTCTCGGCGGCTTCCGCAACCGCATCGTCGCAGATCGTCACGTCGAAGGTCTTCGACGTTTCGCCGATTCCGAAGTTCAGCGTACCCGAATTGCTTATGTAATCGACGCCCGCGGTACACGCTGCGCCGCCCGTCGCGGTTCCATTCACGGTCGCGAAATTGACCGATGCCGCCGCGCCCGTGTAACCGGTACGCGTGACATTCATGGTAACCGAGCCGCCACCTTCGCCGAGCGTCGTGGCGGATGACGAGAATTGAATCGTCGAATCATCGTCCAGGATCGTGAAACTCTTCGTCGATTGCGCGCCTAGAACCGCACCGCCCGTCGGATTCGAAAGATTGATCGTGAATCCCTCATCGCTTTCAACCACGTTGTCGTTGCAAAGCGTTACTGAGATGAACTTGCCGGTCGTGTCGCCCGGATTCCAGGAAAGGGTTCCTCCGGTGTTGACGTAATCGATGCCGGCCGCGCAAGTCGCACCGCCAACGGCGGTTCCATCGGTGAACGAGTAGCTGACGCCAGTCGTATTCGAAGATGTTCCGGTTATCGTCACGTTCACGCTTTGACTCGTATTCGATTCGAGCGCGGTGGCGCCGGCGAACTCGAACTGAATCGACGGGGCCGCCTGAACTGTTATCACCACGTCGTTTCCGGTTCCGCCGACGTAACTGATCGTCGCCGGGAGTCCCGATCCGAGGAAGTTCGTGATCGTCGCGCCTTCGGCGAGTCCGGTGAACGTGCCGATCACAGCATCCGTGCCGTCGTTGTTGACGATCGTGTAGACCTCGCCACCCGTCGGCGTGGCCGTTGCATTGAGTGAAAGCGCAACGTTCGTGATGTCGACCTGACCTGAAACGTTGAGCTGGTTGTAGCCGGTATCGACGACCGCCGCTCCGACGTTCAGTCTCAAGGTACGGCCGTTCGCGACCTTGAAACTCGAGGCCGCTCCGGTCGTCGCGTCGACGCCCGAATTTGTCGCCAACGTGTTTCCGGCCGCATCGACGACGATATTCCCGCCGCCGCTGTCGAGCGATCCGCCCTGAATATCGGCATCCGCGCCGCCGGTCAGATTGAGTGCCGTCGTCGATGAACGCGCGATCGCGCTTGAAACGACAATGTTGCCGGTGCTGACGTTGCCGATGTTCAGCGTCCCGGCCGTGATCGTGTCGAGTTCGGTGTCGGTCAGTCCGAGAACGGTCGCCGAATCGGCACCGCCGAGATCGATCTGCCGTCCGTTCGTCTTTTGACGGATCGTCAGCGGATTTGCACCCGTACTGATCGAAACCTGCGACGTGTTAATGCTGATCGTGTCGGCGATGAAGGTGTTCGACGCGCCGCCGAGCGTCATCGACGTATCGTCGGCGAACTCGATTCCCGCCGACGACGGATCGGAGTTGCCACCCGTCGCGGTCAGCGTCAACGAACCGGTTCCGGTGGTGACGTTGAAGAGCTGAGCCCCGACGGAATCCTCAAATCTGATTCCGTTCTGCCGCAATCCGGTCGTCGCAACCGCCGTTCCGATCACCGAAAGGTTTCCGGACTGCGTTGAAACGGTTGTTCCCGCCGTATCCGCGGCCTCGAAATCGACACCGTAGCAATCGTTTGCGGCCGCATCCGTGCAAGCGCCGCCGGTTCCGTCGATCGTGACGTTCGCCGAACCGGTGCCGATAACGCTCGCACCCGAATTGACGTTGATCCCGATGTTTGCGCCCGGAGCGCCGGCAGCCGGTCCGGTACCGCCGACGCCGGTGATCGTGATGTCACCTGAATCGGACGAAACCTTCGAAAATGCCGTGGTCACTACCGAGTCCGCGAGGGATACGATGACGCCGGTTGAGAATCCGGCTCCGCCGCCGCCGTTGCCGACGATGTCGATCTTGGCTCCGCCGGTCGCGGTGACGACGCCGCCGAGCGACACCGAAACGCCGTGGTTGCTCGTGCCCGTTGCGCCCGAACCGCCGTTGCCCGTGATCGTGATGTCACCGCCCGCGCTCGACACCTCGCCGCCGAAACTGAAGACACGGACACCCGCGTTGCTGTTGGTTCCCGTGCCGCCGGTTCCGTTGATTCCGATCTTCGCCGCGCCGGTCGAACGGATCTTGCCGGAATCGATGTAGACGCCGATGTTGCCGGTCGTCGTACCCGCGCCGCCCTGACCGGTGATAACGATGTCACCGGTCACCGAGGTGATGAGATCGTTGGTATTCAACCCAAAAAGATCGATCCCGCGGTTTGACTGGATGCCCGCACCGCCGGTTCCGACGAGAGTGATGGTACCGGCTCCCGCGGAAGCGGATGTCGAGGAGAACACCAGGTTGCTGGCGTTCACCACGATCCCGCGAAGACCGCCGACCGCGCCTGATCCGCCTTTGCCCTTGACCGAAATATCGCCGCCGCCGCTCGTCGTCAGAAGAGCGTCGGTTATGATCACGCCGCTGAACGTGCCGGCGGTCGGAGTCGCCTGTTGGTTCGCTTCGACCGTCAGATTGCCGTCAACAACCGAGATTCCCGCGCCGGTACTGATGGAGACCGCGCGGCTTGCCTTGATCGTTGCCGCGCCGGTTCCGGAAAGCACGAGACTGCCCTGGACCGTGACGTTGTCCGTGCCCGGTGTTGCGTCGTCGTTCTGAAGATCGACGTCGAGGTTGGCATTCGATGCGAACGTGATCGCGCCCTGCAGATTGACGTTGTCGTCGCCGGTTCCGCCGTTGATCGTCAGGCTCGGAAGAGTAGACGCGAACGCGCCGATATTGATAGTGTCGCTGCCGCCCTGCGCATCGACGGTGATGCTCGTCGCGCCCGCGAGCGGGACATTGCCGGAATCGCCAACGAGGATAGTGCCGCCGTCAACCTGGAACGTGCGACCCGTTGCCGCGAACTTGATCTGTCCTGCCGCCGGTTCGGATACCGCGAGAGTATCGCTGTTGCCGCTGTTGTCGGTAACGACGATCGCGTTGCCGGTTGTCGTGACGGTGTAATCGACGCCGTCGTCATTCAGGATCGTTCCGACACCTTGATTGTCGGAGATCGAACAATTCGTGCAGTTCGTCAGATTTGCGAAAAACGTCTCGTCCGCCTCGGGCGTTGTGTCGCCGTTAACGGTGATGTCGATATCGAACGTCGTTGACGTCCTGTTGGCATCGGGTCCGAAGTTCGCACTCCCCGTAAAGCTGGCATAATCCGAACCACTGGTCGCCGTTCCGTCCGATGTGCCGATTACCACCGAATTGGACATTTCGGTCGGACCGGTAGATGTAACCCCAAAGGTGAATAGCTTGGTTCCGGAATTCCCTTCGGTCACTGAAATGTCGTTGATCGATATCGTCGGAGCCGAATCATCATTGTTGATCGTCACCGTCGACGTCGACGGCGTACCGAGGGTCGCCGAGCCGGAAGCGATCGAGAGCGTCGCGTCGAATGTCTGCGCGGCCTCATAAACCGAGTCGTTGCAGATCGGGACGTCGAACGTCTTGCTCCCCGATTCGCCGTCGGCCCACGACAGGGATCCGCCGGTGTTGACAAAATCTTCACCTGGCGTGCCGCACGCAGCGGTGCCCGTGGCCGGATTCGCGCCCGACCCCGCAAGTGTGTAATCGACCTGAACAGCACCGAACGTCCCGCCGGTGCGGGTCGCAGTCAGCGTCACGGTTCCGCCGCCCTCGCCGACAACATATGTCAGGGACGCGAACTGGATCGTTCCCGGATCGGGAGGCGTTACTTCGTCCGCGCCGATCTCGTAACCCGCACCGAGCGGACGGGTTTCGCCGTCGAAATCTGTCGTGATCCCCGGAACCGCGTTTCCACTATCAACGGCCGGATTCGTTCCCGAAATGTTGAGGTGTAAATCGGAGGTCGATACGAACATGTTCGCCGCCGTGAAATCTCCGACACCCCGAACGCTGAACTGAGAATTGGCGTCGCGCGCCGGCGGACCAGTCCGCCACGCCGCCGTGGAAACGGCCGTACCGGACGAGCTCGTGCCGTAATCCATATAGTTTGTCACCGTCGTCGCTCCGGTGCCCACGAAGATATTGAAATCAGATGTCCACGAGCCACTGTTCGCCGATTGATCCCCAGCCGCGAAGTGGTTGCCGCTGCCGCCATTTCGGTTGTTGAACAATATGTTATTCGAAATGGTCACCGTCGTGGGAGTGATAGTGCCGCGCTGATAGGCCCAGGTCGACGAACCAGTGGCCGTGCCGCCGATCAGGATCGAGTTGAAATGAACATTCAGCGTATTGCCCGAAAAACCGAAATCGCGGATGCCGTAAATTGTCTGTGAATTGTTGTTGGCCGGAACGATCGAGATCATATTGTTGACCAACGTCGCCGACACCGGATTGCCGCTGCTGCCGCTAAAAATGATTCCGATGAATGTGGATGACGAAGCGGTCACATTACCGAAATCGTAAATCAAGTTACGGGAAACGGTCATGTTTCGGACATCCGACAAAGACATCCCGGTAATTGCTCCGGTGGAGTTCTGATCCCGGATGATGTTTTGACTGATCGAGTTGGTGCCGTACGCCGAACTGGTAGCGATTACGGTCAACGCAGTCGTGCGGGAAGCGGTCTGGTAAATCGTGTTGCCGCTGTAGTTGACGTTCTCGGCGGAAGACGTACTGATCGCATTTGCAGTGAAGTTGAACAATTCGTTGTTGGTCACCTGAATGTTCGAATTCGCTATCGCGGCGGACGAGCCGTTATTTCCGATCAGGGTACCCGGAACACCCGTAACATCGCTGCGGTCACGGATGATGTTACCGGTGATCGTAATATTGTCATTGCCAGTGGTCGTCCCGGAACCGATGCGGACCGCGATCCCGGCCGTATTTTCAATTGTGCAGTTTTGAATCGTATTGTCCGAGGCATCAGAATCAATTTGAATGGTGTTGCCGTTTCCGGTATTGCGGATCAGAAGTGAATTGCCGCCCGAATTCAAGCCGTCGAAAACTATTCGATCCGCCCCAAAAAGCCTGATCAGGAAGGTGTTGGCGCTACCGGAAATCACTCGTTGAGCCCCGCCGGTCGGAACAAAAGTGATCGTGTAGCCGCCGGAGCCTTCTTCGAACTGCTGGTTGAGCGACACCGCACCGGTTTCCGCCGTCAGATCGGAGGTGATGCTGACCGTAACGTCGCCGCTAATAGTGCCGGCATTCATTTGTTCGAACAAGCCGCCGGCATTTGTCAATGACGTAATCGTTTCTCCGCTCCCGACATTTACCGCGCCTGCAAAGGTCGCTACGATCGTGTACTGGTTGGGATTAGTCGGCGGGGTCGCCGAAGCCGGCGGATTGGCCGTCAGACCGCTGGCACCGATGGATGGATTGATAGAAACATTTCCGGCAATATCCTGCGCCGCAACATAGTATTGAATGACATCGGTGATGACCACACCTCCGACCGCGCCATAATCGATCGTACAGTCGTATTGGCTTTCGCCGCTGAAGGCACACTGCGTCGATGAGAAGGCTCCGGCGATTCCCTTCCGGAAGTAGATAACCGGCAACCCGACACCCGCGGTCGGCACACCCGATCCCGAATCCGCCACCGTGACAGCCAGTATCGGGTTGGTCGTACTCGAAGTATTGGTAAAAGCCGCATATGAAATCGTCGGCCCCGCAAAATCGCCAGCCCCGACGAAATTACCGGCGTCCGCGCCGATATCGACCGGCGACAATCCGGAACGCGCCTGACCGTCGAAATCATCGACCAGGCCGACC
>JAKOSS010000066.1 GCA_029777145.1 Acidobacteriota bacterium
CGATCTCAAGATCGATTTCATGTCGGTTTCGAGCTACAAGGACGAGACGGTTTCGTCGGGCGACGTGGAGATTCTCAAGGATCTGACGCATCCGATCCGCGGCAAGGACGTGATCGTCGTCGAGGACATCATCGACACCGGCCTGACGCTGTTTCGTCTGATGGAGATCCTCGGATCGCGCGGCGCGAATTCGCTGAAGATCGCGACCTTGCTCGACAAACCCGAGCCGCGTATCAAGACCGGGATGGTGATCGATTACTGCGGATTCCAGATCCCGAACAAGTTCGTCGTCGGGTACGGGCTCGACGCCGCGAACCGTTACCGAAATCTGCCGTTCATCGGCGTCGTCAAAGATCCGGGGATGATCTGATCAAGTAAAAAGTAAAAATTCAAAAAGTCGAAAATCAGGAGTCAAAATTCATAAATCAAGATTCAAGATTCAAAAACCGCGGCCTTATTGAATCCTGAATCCTGAATATTCAAGTCTGTTTGTTGAATCTTGAATATTGAATCTTGAATGTCTTAGAATCATGGGATCGGAAATGACCGTCAGGGACGATCCTCAAGTCGTCCGCGCTCGCTGCCTCAAGATCCGAACGGGCTCACAACCCGACTAATTCCAATAATTTAGGAGAACTCACAATGAAAATTCTCGCACTCTTCGTGTGCCTTCAACTACTCACGTTCGCATACTTTTCAATCACGGATTCGCGATTCGGCGCTTCCACCAATCTGATCGATCTTTCAGGCGAAGGAACCTACGAGATCTTCCCCGGCAAATCGTGGCAGTTCTTTGGTCCGGTGCGTTCGGTGACCGTCGGCGATGGGCAAAGACTGTTCGGATCGGCGTCAGCCGTGCTCGGATCGACCGCCGGACAGACACGCGCCGCGATCGCGATCTGCTATCAACGGTCGGCGTCGGATCAGATCACGCCGCTTGTCGGTGACAATCATCTCAACGTCATGATCGATAGTCTCCAGCGGAGCCATTCGGTGCACGCCGCCGCTTCGCTCCCGCGAGGAACCTACAACGTCGGATTCTGCGTCGTCAATCTCGGAAAGGAAATCATCGGCAACAACAATTACGTCAACGGCTGGCTTCGAGTCTCTGACTGAAGACACGCCGCGAATTTCACCAATTACACCAATTAACGATCGCGTATGCGACGTCTTGTGCTATCTCTGCGGAATTGCAGCTTAAGCGGCGATCGCATGACAGATAAGGAGGCTAAAATGCAAAAAGCTGATCTCATCCACTCAGCACTTTCGTTCAAGATAGTCGGGTTAGCAATGGAGGTTCATCGAGGGTTAGGATATGGATTTCTTGAGAAAGTTTACGAAAATTCGCTCATGGTCCTGCTTGCCCGCGAAGGGTTTCAGGCCGAACAATCGGTAAAGCTCAAGGTTATGTTCAACGGAGCGGTAGTTGGTGATTACGAGGCTGACATCGTCGTTGATGGCAAGGTCATAGTCGAGATCAAGGCCGCCAAGAAAATCGACCCGGCGCATCGTGCCCAGACGTTGAACTATTTGAAAGCAACCGGTTTGAGACTTGGAATATTACTCAATTTCGGAAGAGAAAGCATGGAATTCGAAAGATTGGTGTTCGGAAGATCCGACGGTACTGATTGAATTACTCCAACCACTGATTTCGCGGACCACATACCGTCCGATGAAACTAGATTGGTGTGATTCGTGAAATTGGTGGCTCATCAAACCGGATATTTCGTTCACTTCTTCTCAGTAGGAAGTCCGGCTTTCGTCCAGGCGTTCATTCCGCCCTGGACGTTCGCCACGTCTGTAAAGCCAAGTTCGTTTAGTTTCGCGGCCGCGATCTGCGACCGGCGCCCGGTCTGGCAGATGATATAGACGGGCTTGGATTTGTCGAGTTTCGACGCGTCGGTCTCGATGGTTTCCAACGGGAAATTGACCGACTTCGCGGCATGTTCGGCGTCGTATTCGGCCGGCGTCCGGACGTCAATGAACTGCGTTCCGGCATCGTCGGCCGCTAACTTCGCGTCCTCGACGGTTACCTGGCGGACCGCTGATTCAAGCGGCGCTTCGACCGATTGGTGGCAACTGAAGACAAACAACGTTGCCGCGGTCACGAATGCTGCGACGATTAAATTGATAGATTTCAGCATACTTCGAAATAAGGACGATACGGCGTCCGAACGGCCTGCGTTTTGATCCGATTATATCATTTGGCGGTGATAGATGACCGGGCCGAATACAGCGGAACGGGATAGCCGGAAGTCGACGACCACCAACATTGCTGATCGGACTGCCTGAACGCCTCCTCGATTCGGCCCGCTTTTCTTTTGCAATCAAGTCCTTATAATTATTCTTTTACATTACAATCGAAATTGAGGACATATGGCAGAACAATTTGATGTTGTGATTATCGGATCGGGTCCGGGCGGGTACGTCGCCGCGGTCCGCGGATCGCAGATGGGACTCAAGGTCGCGCTGATCGAGAAAGAACCCGGCGCACGACTCGGCGGAACCTGCGGACTTCGCGGATGCATCCCGACGAAAGCACTTTTGAACGCCGCACACCTTTACGAAAAGGCGCAGCATTTTGAAAACTTCGGGCTCAAGGCCGAAGGACTGAGCTACGATTTTGAGAAGGTCCAGGAATACAAATCGGGCGTCGTCGCGAAGAATTCGGCCGGCGTGACCTACTTGATGAAAAAGAACAAGGTCACTGTTTTCAACGGTTTCGGAAAGATCGCCGGCAAGGGCAAGGTCGAGGTCGCGTACGAAGACGGCAAGAAAGAGATCGTCGACGCGAAAAACATCATCATCGCGACCGGATCGGTCGTTCGTCCGATCCCCGGTTTTGAGGTCGACGGCAAACAGGTCGTCAATTCCGATCAGATCCTCGAACTCAATCATGTTCCGAAATCGATGGTCGTGCTCGGATCGGGCGCGGTCGGCGTCGAATTCGCCAGCGTCTATTCGCGGTTCGGCTGCGACACGACGGTTGTCGAACTTCTCGACCGCATCGTCCCGCTCGAAGATGCCGAGGTCTCGAAGGAACTCGAACGCGCCTTCAAGAAGCGCGGTATCAAATGTCTGACCGGCGTCAAGATGGACAAGATGACGAAGACGAAGTCGAGCGTCAAGGTTTCCGGAAAGGATTCGAAGGGCAAGGATGTCGAACTCGAGGCCGAAATGCTGCTCGTCGCGATCGGCCGCATGCCGTACCTTGAGAAACTCGGATTGGAGAAGACGAAGGTCGTCGTCAATCCGCGTGGCACGATCAAGGTCAATGAATACTGTGAGACGGACGAGCCGAACGTTTACGCGATCGGCGACGTCATCGACACCGCCTGGCTCGCGCACCTCGCGTCGAAGGAAGGCTGCATGGTTGTCGAGCGGATCGCCGGGAAGAAGGTCGAGCCGATCAACCACCGTCTCGTTCCGAACTGCACGTACTGCGATCCGGAAGTCGCGAGCGTCGGTCTGACTGAAGCCAAGGCGAAAGAAGCCGGTTACGACGTCAAGATCGGGAAATTCCCGTTCTCGGCATCGGGCAAGGCGCGCATCCTTGGCGAAACCGACGGATTCATCAAGATCGTTTCGGAGAAGAAGTACGACGAGGTTCTCGGCGTCCACATCATCGGACCGCACGCGACCGAACTTCTCGCCGAAGCATGCGTCGCGATGAGCCTCGAGGCGACGGCTGAATCGATCGCGAACACGATCCACGCGCACCCGACGGTTTCCGAGTCGATGATGGAAGCCGCCGAAGGCGTCCACGATCTGACGATTCATATGTAGTCAGTGAGCCGTGAGCCGTGAGCAGTGAGCCGTGAGCAGTGAGCAGTTAGCCGTGAGCAGTGAACGGTGTGCCGTACGCGGTTCGGAGTTCCGCCTTCAGGCGGCCCGCCCCAAATCGGATTTGGGATTGCGATTTCGGAATTTGATGTTGATAAAAGCCCTCGCGGAATCGCTGGGGCTTTTCAATTGGCGAAAGATCGTCAACGCAGCAACTTTTCTCGGTTTCGCGCATCTTTATGGAAAACGC
>JAKOSS010000664.1 GCA_029777145.1 Acidobacteriota bacterium
AAGAACCGGCTGAACGTGACCATCGTCGGGTTTATCGCGACGGTGCTCGCGCTGATCCTCGCTCCCGGAAACTTCGGGATCCGCGTCCTTTCGATCTTCATTCCCGGACTCGACGCCGTCGGCTCGTCCGACCAGCGCCGCGAACTGCTCGAGCGCTCGATCATCGTCACGCTCCGCAATCCGTGGGGGATCGGCATCGGCAATTTCCCGATCGTCGGCATCCACAATCTTGTTTCGCACAACGCGTACACGCAGGTTTCGTCCGAGCTCGGACTCCTCGGACTCGCCGCCTACCTGATCTTCATGATCAGTCCGTTCCGAAAGCTCGGCGCGATCGAACGGACGCTCTTCTCCGAGGACGATCACAACTGGTTCTATTACGTCTCGGTCGGACTGCAGGCGAGCATCGTCGCGTACCTGATCTCCTCGTTCTTTGCCTCTGTCGCGTATAATTGGTTCATTTATTACCTGATCGCCTATGCCGTCGCATTCAGGCGTGTCTATCGGTTGGAGGCCGAAAACGGGGTCGCCGGTTCTTGATGACATCGATTCTACAAGCCATTTTCTGGGGTGCGGTCGCGTTGCTCGCCTATGTTTATGCGGGTTATCCGCTCTTGGTGTGGCTCGTGAGCCGGCTTTTTCCGCGTCCCGTGACGCGGGCCGGATTTGAGCCGCGCGTCACCGTTCTGATCACGGCATATAACGAGGAACGGGCGATCGCCGACAAGATCCGAAACACGCTGGCGATCGATTATCCGCCCGAGAAACTCGAGATCCTCGTCGCGTCCGACGGTTCGACCGACCGGACAGAGGAGATCGCCGCGTCATTTCCCGATGTTGTCGTTTTCAGGCAGGAAGGGCGGCTCGGGAAGACGTTCACGCAGAACCGCGCCGTTGAACGCGCGAGCGGCGAAGTGATCCTTTTTTCAGACGCGACGACCGATTATCAGCCGAACGTGCTGCGCGAACTTCTGCCGAACTTTGCCGACGCGACGGTCGGATGCGTCGCGGGCAAACTCATTTATGTCGATGATTCGAGCTCGAACGTCGGAAAGGGCGCGAAAAGCTATTGGAACTATGAAACGTTCCTCAAGGAGGCCGAGAGCCGCGCGTGTTCGCTGATCGGCGCGTCGGGCTGTCTTTACGCCGTCCGCAAATCGGCCTACCGCGAAATGTATCCCGAAGCGTGCAGCGACTTTCTGATCTGTACGGTCATATACGAACAGGGACTTCGTTCGATCTACGAGCCGAACGCGGTGTGTTTCGAAGAGACGAACCGGCGGACCGACAAGGAGATGAAGATGCGGGTACGCGTCATCTCGCAAACGTTCACCGATCTTTGGCGCAACCGGTCGATGCTGAATCCGTTCAAGAGCGGGTTTTATGCGATCGAACTCATTTCACACAAACTCCTCCGCTACGCGGTCCCGCTGATCCTGATCGTGATCATGGCATCGTCGGCCGCCCTGATGCGCGGGTCGCCGTTCTTCGAACTCGTGTTTTTGTCGCAGGTCGCGTTCTATTTCGTCGCCGCGCTCGGACTGCTGATCGAACGCGCCGGAGCGCGGATCGGGATCTTCGCGATCCCGCATTATTTCGTCCTCGCGAACGTCGCTTCGGTGCTCGGTTTCTACAAGTTCGCCCGCGGCGAACGCTATGCGACATGGGAACCGATCCGCGAGAAAAACGAGGAAGCCGGCAGGGTTTAAGCCTTTTATCAGTCCGTATGACGACCCGAGTTTACGTCGAAGAAAGATACGTTGAATGCCCGCAGATCAGGGAGCGGGCGCACACGATCCGCCGCGGCCGGAACGTGATCGAGAACCCGAAGATCAGCATCATCATTCCCGCGTTCAATATCGCGGAATTTGCCGCCGAGACCCTCGCGTCGGTGTTCGCCCAGACATATTCGGACTACGAGGTCATCGTCGTCAACGACGGTTCGCCCGACACTCGGGAACTGAACGCCGCCATCGGGAAGTTTGCCGACCGGATCGTTTACGCCGAGCAGGACAATTGCGGTGCGTCGCAGGCGCGAAACACGGCGATCTGCCTTTCAAAGGGCGATTGGCTCGCTTTTCTCGACGGAGACGATGTCTGGATGCCGGATCACCTCGAATCGCAGATCGAATTCGCCGAGCGCGAGGGCTACGACATGGTCTATTGCGACGCGACCTTGTTTGGCGAACCGCTGTTCGACGGCGACAATTTCATGCGGACGTCGCCCTCGTCGGGCGTCGTCGATACGGTCAGCCTGATCACCGCCGAGTGCAATGTGATCACATCCGGAACTCTGCTCCGCAAGTCGTGGGCCGAACGCGTCAACATGTTCGATATCGGCCTCCCGCGCATGCAGGATTTCGATCTTTGGTTCCGGATCGCTAAGGCCGGAGCGCGGATCGGATACCAGACGAACATTTCCGTAAGATACCGTGTCAGACCGGAAGGCCTTTCCGGATCGAACGTCGATCGCTGTACGCGGAATATTCGGGCGCTCGAAGTGATCCGCGAAAAGTATGAACTTGACGCGAAGGAGATCCGGGCGTGGGAAGCGAAAATTCTCGAGTACAAGGCCGAACACGAGCTCGAGAAAGGGAAGCTCTTTTTGACCCGCGGCGAATATTCCGAAGCGTATTCGCATATTTCGACCGCGAACGCGTATTTTCGCAAACCGAAACTCGCGATCATCGCCGCGATGATCAAGGTTTCTCCCAAACTGGCGTTGACGATCTTCAAACGATTCAGAAACGCCGAGTATTCATTCATCTCGACCCATCGCTAAAGAGCCGAAAGTGGAAGCATCTGAGAAAAAACCGTCGCTGAAAGTACAAAGCGCGTGGCTTTTGTTCGCAAAGGTCGTCGGCTTTGTCTTCAGCTTTTTGCTTCCGCTTCTGGTCGTCAGATTTCTCACCCAGGAGAGCGTCGGCGAGTACCGCCAGATCTTTCAGGTCGTGCAGAATGCGGCCGCGATCCTGCCGCTCGGCGTCGGCATGAGCGCTTTTTATTATCTTTCCCGCGATCCTGACCGGCGCGGCGAGACGATCTTCAACATCCTGATCTTCAACACGGCCGTCGGCATTCTAGCTTTCGCCGTGTTGTTGATGTTCCCGAACATCATCGGCGGACTGTTTCACAGCACCGAGATCACACGCCTCGCGCCGCTCGTCGGGCTCGTCATCTGTTTCTGGATCAGCGGATCGTTTCTCGAACTGGTCGCGGTCGCCAATCAGGAGCCGCGATTCGCGACGGCGTTCATTATCCTCGCGCAATTTACGAAGTCGGCGCTGATGATCGGCGCGGTGATGATCTTTTCGACGGTCGAATCGATCGTCTATGCGGCGCTTGCGCAATCGATCATCCAGACGGCGGTGATGCTGTTCTATCTCAGGTCACGCTTTCCCGGATTCTGGCGCAGCTTCGATCTCGGGTTTCTGCGCGAACAGCTCGTTTACGCGATCCCGTACGGTTTTGCCGGGCTCTTGTGGACGGCGCAATCCGATATACAGTACTACTTCGTCGGCTATCATTTCAGCGCCGCCGATTATGCCGTTTACGCCTACGGCTGTTTCCAGTTTCCGCTCGTGACGATGCTGTCCGAATCGGTTTCGTCCGTTCTGATCCCGCGGATGAGCGCGCTTCAGGCTGCCGGCGACAAACGCGAAATGATCAGGCTTTCGGCCCGCGCGATGCAGAAGCTTTCGTTCTTTTTTCTCCCGATCTACCTGTTTCTGCTGATCACGGCACAGACGTTCATCGTGACGCTCTTTACCCGTAATTATGAGCGCGCGGTTCCGATCTTCTCGATCAATCTGACGGTGATGCTGATCTATATCTGGATCTCTGATCCGATCGCCCGCGCCTTTCGCGAACTCGGCCGATACATGCTCGTCTGGCGAAGCGTGGTCGTCGTCGGGCTCGTCGCCGCGCTCTATTACGGCAGCCGGAATTTCAGTCTCGCCGGGATCATCGGGACCGTCGTCGCGATCGCATTCATCGAGAAGTTCGGATCGGAGATCATGATCGTCCGACGGCTCGGTGTTCGCGCTTCGGACGCCCGGCAGCTTACCGGAATTTTGAAGACCGCCGCCTGCGCGCTTCTCGCCGGCATCCCGACGTGGCTGTTTCACGCATTTGCCGCGCCGTCGGTCGCCGAGGCCGCCGGTCAGTTCGTCCGCGGCACGCTCGGAATTGCGAAGACCGGACTCATCGATTTCGCTTCGGGCGTGGTCGTACTTGGACTTTGTTTCATTGTCTTTGCTCCGGTTTATCTGATCGCGGCCAACTTCGCGGGCGTCATCGAGGAAGACGAAAAAAAATCCATCCTTGCGTTTGTAGTAAAATTCAAACAGGCCGCCGGCAAGCACTTCGGCCACAACCTCGAAACACAGATCTGATATGTGCGGTATCGCGGGCTTCATTTCCACCGACGCGGGAGCGGACACGACTGTCCGTGAAGCGCTCCTCGACCGCATGTGCCGCATCATCACGCACCGCGGACCCGATGAGCAGGGAACGATCGTTCGCGACCGCGCGGCGCTCGGGATGCGGCGCCTTTCGATCATCGATCTCAAGACCGGCCAGCAGCCGATCTTCGACTGCTCGGGCGAACTTGCGATCGTCTTCAACGGCGAGATCTACAATTACCGCGATCTCAAGGACGAACTCGAAAGCCGCGGCCACAAGTTCAAAACACACTCCGATACCGAAACGATCGTCCACGCCTACGAAGAATTCGGCGAGGAATGCGTCGGCAAACTTCGCGGAATGTTTGCGTTCGCGATCTACGATTTCCGCCGCCGGATGCTGTTCATGGCACGCGACCGCGTCGGCAAAAAGCCGCTGTTTTACACGGTGACGCCGACCGGTGAGTTCGTTTTCGGATCTGAGCTGAAATGCCTGACCGAACACGGCGGGTTCGAAAGAAAGCTCGATCTTGCGGCGCTCGACGCTTATCTGACGTTCGGCTACGTCCCCGAAGAATTCTGCATTTTTGAAGGCGTACACAAGCTTCTGCCGGGACACACTCTGACGTTTCGCGACGGCAAGGTCTCGACCCGGCAGTACTGGGATTTCAAATTCGAAGGCGCCGACGACGTTCATTCCGAAGCGGAGTACGCGGAAATGATCCGCGAAAAGCTCCGCGAAGCGGTCAGGATCAGGCTGGTTTCCGAAGTCCCGCTCGGTGCGTTCCTCTCGGGCGGCGTCGATTCGTCGTCGATCGTCGCGATGATGGCCTCGGTCTCCGAAGCGCCGGTCAAGACATTCTCGATCGGGTTCAACGAGGACACGTTCAACGAGCTGAAATTCGCGCGGATGGCCGCCGAGCGCTACCGGACCGAACATCACGAATTCGTCGTCACGCCCGATCTTGTCGAGGTCGTCGACGAACTCGTCTGGCACTTTGACGAGCCTTTCGCCGACAGTTCGGCGCTGCCGACGTACATGGTTTCGAAAATGGCGCGTGATTTCGTCACCGTCGTGCTTTCGGGTGACGGCGGCGACGAGCTTTTCGGAGGTTACACGCGCTATGCGATCGACAAGCGGCGCAGCGGACTCGGAAAACTCCCGGCGCCGATCCGCAGCGGACTGCTGCGGCCGATCAGCGAGGCGCTGCCGGCGTCGGCCAAAGGTCGGAATTTTCTCTACAACGCGAGCCTCGACGCGATCGATCGCTATATCGACAGCGTTTCGCACTTCGGCCGGCTCCGCAAGGGTTCGCTTTACGGGCGGAGCCATCGCCAGACGCTCGGCGCACTCGAAGGCAGGGCGGCGGACATCTTCCGGGCGCACGCCGCCAAGCCGGCGTCGCAGGATCCTCTCGACCGGCTGCTCTATCTCGACAGCAAGACTTACCTGCCGTCGGACATTTTGACGAAGGTCGATCGGATGAGCATGGCGGTTTCGCTCGAGGCGCGCGTCCCGCTTCTCGACCATGAACTGATCGACCTTGTCGGAACGATCCCGTCGGGCCTGAAACTGAACGGGCTTGTGACGAAATACATTTTCAAGAAGGCGATGGAAGGAGTCGTTCCGAACGAGATCCTTTATCGCGAAAAACAGGGATTCGGCGTTCCGATCAACGAGTGGATCAACGCCGAACTAAAGGAGCGCATCGGCGAGGACCTGCGCGCGAAGCGAACGGTCGAGCGAGGATATTTTGACCAAAAGTATGTCGAATCGCTGATCGCGGAACATGCCCGCGGACGCCGCGACAATTCGCATTCACTCTGGATCCTGTGGATGCTCGAGCTTTGGCACCGGAGATACATCGATCGCTGAGAGAATCGTAGATGGCAACCAATTTTGAGGAATATGCGAACGAATCGTTCCGGAGCTTTGCCGGACTCGACGCCGTTCGCCGGAATTCACTTGTCGACGCCGTTGCCGATGACTCGCCGGAGTTCGTCCTCGATCTGGGTTGCGGCGGCGGGCACGAACTGATCCCGTTCGTGGAGCGAACTTCGGCGCGCTGCGTCGGCATCGACATTGCCGCCGAACTCGGCAAGGTGATCGAAGATCGGTTTCCGCACTCGGACAGGGTCATCTTTGTCCGCGCCGACAGTTCGTCGCTTCCGTTCCCGGACGGTACGTTCGACGTCGTCATCTGCCGCGTGGCGCTGCCGTATATGGACAACCGGAAGACTCTTTCCGAAACGGCGCGAGTGCTGAAACAGGGCGGGGTATTCTTGCTCAAAACGCATTCGCCGCGGTTTTATTTTTCGATGATCGTTGATCGCCTGCGGACCCTCAGCCCGAGAATGCTGGCGTATCCGACGATCTGTCTGGCCGCCGGACTTTATCATTCGCTTTCCGGAAAGCAACTCCGCGAGGGTGTTTGGAGCGGTAAGGAGATCTATCAAACTGAACGCTTTTTGCAGCTGGAACTGGGACGCAACGACTTGCGGATCGAAGGAAGGTTGCCGGATGACAATCCGCTGACGCCGTCGTACCGGATCGTGAAGTCGGTCGTCGCCCACTTGATCCTTTTTTCGCAGCTTGCCGTTGAGGCGTTTTCCTCGTGAGTCCGATGCCCGAGAACCTAATTCAAAAACTGACCTGGAATCTGCCGTGGCTTGCGCGGTATCCGTTCGAACGCGCCGCCAGTTTCGCGCGGCGGACGGCGTTTGAGAAAAAGCATGTGATCATCACGATCGCGAACCATTTCGAGCCTGCGTGGAGCGCCGCCGGGCCTCTCGGGATCGACGATCAGCTGCGCCGGCTCGACGAGTGGCATCTCATGGCACGCCGGACGGGCGAGGCCGTGCGCGACGCCGACGGCACGAAATTCCGGCATACGAACTTCTATCCCGCCGAGCAGTACGACCGGCGGATCCTCGACAAGTTGGCCGAGATCCAGGCGGAAGGTCTGGGTGAGACCGAGGTCCATCTGCACCACGGCGTCGAGGCGCCCGATACCTCCGGAAACCTGCGACGCGTTTTCACCGAATTCCGGGATTGCCTCGCCGACGAACATCGGCTTCTTTCGCGTCTCGACGGCGAAGGAATGCCGCGATGGGCGTTCGTCCATGGCAACCTGGCGCTCGCAAACTCATGCGGCGGAAGGTTTTGCGGCGTCGATGACGAAATGGCGATCCTCGAGGAAACAGGCTGTTACGGCGATTTCACGCTGCCGTCGGCGCCTGATCAATCGCAGGTCGCGATGATCAACAAGATATACGAGTGCGGTTTTCCACATGTGGAAAAAGTCCCGCACCGGCGCGGCGATCCG
>JAKOSS010000665.1 GCA_029777145.1 Acidobacteriota bacterium
CTCGGCCTCGCGATCGTCCAGAAGATCGTCGACGTTCACAAGGGTACGATCGAGGTCGAATCGGAAATCCGAAAGGGCACGAAGTTCATTGTGCGCCTGCCGAAATCGAATGATTCCGAACAACTCTGACGCGGCGAATTTCGATTTGCGATTTTCAATTTGCGATTTTTGAGCGGGAAAGCGGCAATTTCGGAAACATTCTGTTAACTCGTCTCAATTCGTTCGGCGATCGCAAATTGAAAATCGCAGATCGCAAATTTCCAGACTGACCACCGACCAACGACCACTGACAACTGACTAAATGATCCGCGCGGCGAGTGCCGCGATCTCAAGCGTTCCGCCGATCTCGATCGTGTCCGCGAAATCGCGTTCCGAAAGCTCCGCCGGATCGAAACGATAGATCGCCCATTCGCCGGCATCGTACTCAAGCGACGTCAGGTTCTCGATCCAGTCTCCGCTGTTCAGATATGTCACTTTGCCTTTCTTGTTCTCGAATTCCTTGATCACCGGCTCGTGGATATGCCCGCAAACGACGAAGTCGTAGCCGTTGTCGACCGCGATCTCCGAAACCGTCGTCTCGAACTGGTTGATGTGCTTGAGCGCCAGTTTCACGCTGTCTTTCACCGTTTTCGAGAACGAGTATTTTTCGCGCCCGAGACGCTCGAGGATCCTGTTCGCGAAACGGTTGAGGATGATCAGTATGTCGTAGCCGATCCCGCCGAGCTTCGCGATCCATTTTGCGTGGCGCATCGTCATGTCGAAGACGTCGCCGTGGAAGAACCAGAACTGTTTGCCGTCGAGTTCGAGCAAAAGCTTGTCCTCGATCGCGAAATTCTCGAGCTTGAAGCCGCTGTATTGGCGCAGCATCTCGTCGTGATTCCCGGTGACGTAAACGACGCGCGTTCCGTACGACATCATTTTCAGGATTCGCTGCAGGACGCGCGTGTGGCTCGCCGGAAAATACCGTTTGCTGAACTGCCAGCCGTCGATGAAATCGCCGTTGATGATCAGCAGATCCGGCGCGATCGACTTTAGATAGAGTTCGAGTTCATCCGCGTGGCAACCATACGTTCCGAGATGAACATCGGAGATGACCGCGATATCGAGTTTTCGTTTTGACATGTTGTTTGGAAGGGTTTCTTTGAATGGTCGCGTGGAAATGTGAGTTCCGTGTTATGCAAAAGTTGCCGAAAACTTAAAAGTTGCGCGGCGGCACCGAAGGCGGGCGGGAATGTTTTGATCTATAATGGGCGGGAGATATGGCAAGAAAATCAATTTTGGTCGTCGATGACGAAAAGTCTCAGCGCGAGATCCTCGAGATGATCCTTTCCGGCGAGGGTTACGACGTCACGACGGCGAGCTCGGGCGAAGCGGCGCTGAAATTCGTCGCGGACCGTCACTTCGACCTGGTTCTGACCGACCTTCAGATGGGCGGGATGAGCGGGCTCGAACTGCTCAAGGAACTGACGGATTTCGACAAATCGATCATCGTCATTCTGCTGACCGCGCATGGGACCGTCGATTCCGCGGTCGATGCGCTTCGGCTCGGCGCGTTCGATTACCTTCAAAAGCCGTACGATCGCGAGAAACTGCTCGACACGATCGCCCGCGCGCTCAACAAACTGACGAATCTCGATGCAGAGATCGTCTCCGCCTCAGCCGAGATGGATCGCGTCAAGAAACTGATTCTGAAGGTCGCGAAGTCGAATTCGACCGTTTTGATCCGCGGTGAATCGGGGACCGGAAAGGAACTGATCGCGCGTTCGATCCACAACAACTCGCTGCGCACGAACCAGATCTTTCAGGCGGTCAACTGTGCGGCGATCAACGAAAACCTGCTCGAATCCGAACTGTTCGGACACGAGAAAGGGTCGTTCACCGGTGCGATCGGCGAAAAGAAAGGGCTTTTTGAAGTCGCCGACGGCGGAACGCTCTTCCTCGACGAGATCGGCGAACTCGATATCTCGCTCCAGGCGAAGCTGCTGCGCGCGCTTCAGGAAAAGCAGATAAGGCGCGTCGGCGGAACGAAGGAGATCGACGTCGACGTCCGCGTCGTCGCCGCGACCAATCGCGATCTGCTGAAGATGACGCAGGAAGGATCGTTCCGCGAGGACCTTTATTACCGGCTGAACGTGCTCTCGATCGAGATCCCGCCGCTTCGCGAACGGCGTTCGGACATCGATCTGCTGATGAACTACTTCATCAAGAAGCACACGCGGAACACGAACCGCGACATCAAGCTGAACGCCGACGCCCGCCGGATCTTCGACGACTACGCATATCCGGGCAACGTCCGGCAGCTCGAATCGGCGGTCGAACGCGCGATCCTGCTGTGCGAGAACGACACGATCACGGTCGACGATCTTCCGCCGGAAATGACGAACGGCGCGCAACCGATGGCTGCCGCGGCGGTTGCGTCCGGCGAGTATTTCCGGCTTCCGCCCGAAGGCGTGAATTTTGAGGACGTCGAGCGCAGCCTGATCATGCAGGCGATGGAGCGCACCGACAACAACATCACGAAGTCGGCAAAACTGCTCGGGCTGACGTTCCGGACGCTTCAGTACAGGCTCGAGAAGTTCGGGATCAAGCGCGATGGAACAGAGGAAGAGGAAGAAACGTAATCGCATTTCGGATTGGGGATTTGGGAATGCGGATTGTCAAGATTCAAAATTCAAAACGTTTCTTGAATTGTGAATCTTGAATTTTGAATCGCGACTCTCGACTCCCGACTCGAAGGAGGCTTCAGATGGAATGGTTTTCGACGTTGACTTTGGCGCTCGGGTCCGCTTGGACCTCGGGGATCAATCTTTACGCGACGGTGACGGTTCTTGGACTGCTTCAGAAGTTCGCGTTGACAAAGCTTCCGGGCGGGCTCGACGTCCTC
>JAKOSS010000666.1 GCA_029777145.1 Acidobacteriota bacterium
AGGGCTTTTCCCGTTGGATGCCCGAACGCGGAATTGGTTTCTTCGTCGCGGAAAATTTCTCGGATCGGGCGATGATGCCGCGAGTGTTTTTTAGCCGCGGATCAACGCGGATGTCCGCGGATTCTTTTTTTGCTAACGAAATCCACCGTGGAGGCACAGAAAAAACTCCGCGTCTATACGACTCTGCGGTTCGGTTTTGGCCGAGGATCAACGCGGATGTCCGCGGATTCTTTTTTTGCTAACAAAATCCGCCGTGGAGGCACAGAAAAAACTCTGCGTCTATACGACTCTGCGGTTCGGTTTTGGCCGCGGATCAACGCTGATGTTCGCGGATTATCTCTTGCCAACTCAATCCGAAGTCCGTAGATCGCAACCACGGAGGCGCTGAGATACTTTCAACAGGGTTTGACGCCCGCCAAATGGCTCCACGCTTCCGCGGTTAGTGCAGCGCTTATTTGTGGTTTGGATTGATCCGTGTTATCCGCGCAATTCGCGGCTGAGGATTCCAGTGGAGTTCGTCAATAGATCTCGTCGTCGTCCCCGAAATCGCTCGACGAACCCGGAAGTTCTCCTGTTTCAAGCGGAGCGAGTACCGGATTTCCCTTCTGATCGGCAAGCAGCAACTCGATGCGGCGTTCCGCTTCGTCGAGCCGTTCGCGGCACTCGCGGGTGAGTTTGACGCCGGATTCGAAAAGTTTGAGGCTTTCCTCGAGCGACAGGTCGCCGTCCTCAAGCTGACGGACGATCTTCTCGAGTTCGGTGAGCGATGATTCGAATGATTTCTTCATTTGCGATTTATGTTCGGAGTTCCGCCTTCAGGCGGCCTGCGCTTGGGGGTAAGCCGCCTGAAGGCGGAACTCCAAGCGATCACTTAAAGATCAGCCCCTCGATCTTTTTCCGGATCTCGTCGATATTTCCGATTCCGAGCTTTTCGGCGGCTTTGTTCAGTCCGTCCTGCGAGACGATCTTGATCATTTCCTGCCCGACGGCTTCGGCGATGCGCTTGGCGACGACCTCGTCCTTGATCGCAACGACGCGCCAGACGTCGCCGTTTTTCTTCATCGTCAGTTCGAACGGACGGTTCTCGATCTTGCTCGTCACGGTCGCCGTGTCGCCATCGGCCTTGATGTCGAGAAACCATCCGGCGCCGACCGCAATCGCCCAGTACGGAACGCGCTCGAACTTGTCGGTCTTTTCGCGGATCACCCGCGGCACTTCTTCACGCGCGCGGCGCTTGATCGCCGGCTTGAACTTGTCGGCCATCGCCGTCAGGGCCGTGATCGCCTGCGGCGGCGTGTTCTTGCCGTACATTTCGACGGCCTTCTCGATCACCTGCGGAAGAAACGAATCGACGACCGAATCGGTGTCCACAAGCCGGTCCATCTGCTCCTGATCGTCCCGACGCGCCGCGTCGACGAGCAATGCGAGCGAATACTGCGGCGTCGATTTCAGCCGATGCCAATAAAAAAATCCGCCGGCCGACGCGACGACCGCGATGATCAAAAGCGCGATCCCAATGCGTTTCAGCCACGATCCTTTGCGTTTCACCGGTGGCGGGCCCAGCGCCGATTCCGGCACGGACGTCTCGACCGTCGTCACCTCTTCGTCGTGTTCATCAAGATCGATCGTAAATTGCGACATCAGCTCTTTTCCGCGGATTCGACGCGCGTATTCAGTTTGCCATCCGAAAGGCGGATTTGCACGTGATCACCGCCGGCGACCTCGTCAATCGAGCGAATAACCGCGCCGGACTCGCTTTCGGCGATCGCGTAACCGCGTCCGAGCACTTTCAGCGGCGACAATGTATCGAGTTTCGCCGATCCGATCTTCAGTTCCCGTTCGCGGGATTCGACAAGCGCGCGGATCGCCGCCGACTGACGGGTCGCGAGCACGGCGAGACGCGTTTTTTGCTCCGCCGTCCGCGATGCAAGCCGCACCGGCGACAATCGTCCGCGTGCCGATTCGAAACGCTCCGACGCCGCACGAAGTACGGAGATCATCGAATCGCGGAGCGACAAACCGAGATCCTCGACATAGCGTCGCTCGTCGCGGACACGCTGCGGAAACTCGCCGAAAACGGGCGAATGGGTCAGATCCTGAAGCGCGGCGCGTGATTCGAGAAGGCGACGGCCGATCGAACCGAACATCGACCGTGCGTGGCTGTTTAGCGTCGCCAGGATCGCGGCTTCGGACTCGGCGACGATCTCGGCGGCGGCTGACGGCGTCGGCGCGCGCCGGTCGGCGATCAGATCGGCGATCGACCAGTCGATCTCGTGGCCGACGGCCGAAATCACCGGGATCTCGGAAGCACGGATCGCGCGCGCGAGATGTTCCTCGTTGAA
>JAKOSS010000667.1 GCA_029777145.1 Acidobacteriota bacterium
GTGGTCAGAACCGGGAGCGTAGCGGTGTCAGAACCGGGAGCGGTAGCGACCGGCAAATCAGACCCCTGGTTTCAGAAGCAATCGCAATTCGTAAATCGAAATCTACTGTCTCCCGCCACCTGCCTCCTACCTCCTTCCTACTTGCGGCAATCGCAAATTGCAAATCGAAAATCGCAAATCGAAGCCTACTCCACCTGCCGTTCGATTGCCGGCTCAAGTTCAGGAAATTGAAACTCGTAACCGGCTAATTCGGCCTTTTTTGGAAGCACGCGGTTTCCTTGCAGCAAAAGTGTTTCGCCCATTTCGCCGAAAAGCAGTTTGATCGCGAATTCGGGAACCGGAATCAATGTCGGACGATGAAGCACACGCCCGAGCGTCTTCGTGAATGTTTCATTCGTCACCGGATTCGGCGCCGTCGCGTTGATGGGGCCTTCAACCGATTCATTCTCGAGCGCGAAAACGATCAGCCCGACCAGATCTTCGATCGCGATCCACGACATCCATTGCATGCCGGAACCGATAACACCCCCGACACCGAGTTTGAACGGTGTCAGCATTTTCTCGAGCGCCCCGCCGTCAGGCGAAAGCACGATCCCGATCCGCGGCATGACGACACGCGCGCCGAATTCCCGTGCCCTGAAAGCTTCGCTTTCCCACTCGGAGCAGATCTCCGGGAAGAATCCCTTGCCGACCTCAGATTCTTCGGTCAGGACTTCATCTTCGCGATTCCCATAATATCCGATTGCCGATGCCGAAATCACCGTCGCCGGTTTCGAATCGCACTCAGCCAGCTCGTCGATCAGGAACCGCGTTCCATCGATCCGGCTGGCACGGATCTTCTTCTTTTTTTCTGCGGACCAGTTTTCGGAGGCGACGTTGTCGCCGGCGAGATGGATGACGGCGTCGAAGCCTTCGAGCTTCGCGGCTTCATCGCCCGAAAAACCTTCCTTCGAACTCCAAACGATCTCGTTCTCGCCCGCCGACTTGCCGCGTACGAGCTTCCAGATCGAATGTCCTTTCGATTCGAGTATTGGGATCAGGTGACCGGCCACCATCCCCGAAGCCCCGGAAATCAGTATCTTCATTTGTTTTCCGCCCTGGTGACCTCAAATTGCTCGACGTTGATCCACGGCCCGGGATGGGGTGAATAATTGTTCCGCATCAACGCCCGCTTTGGAAAACCATACTGCTCATCGTAGTCAACCTCGAGAATAGAACCACTGTCCAATTCGCTTCGCAAGTACGCAAAAAGTTCACTTAGGGTGTCGAACTCTTCGAATCCGTCGGTCCGGTCGAGCAGAGAGTGGCTCTTGGGGTCCACGAGCGCTATTTTCGTCATTTTCGCGTCGCGCACGGTAATCCGCACCGGACTGCGGTTCCAGGGACTGTACGTTCCCCCGATGTATTTCGAGCAGACATATTTGTAATCGCTCACGCCGGTCGCTTCCCAACGAAGGCGATGCGATTCGAGTTCCTCGGATGTGGCCGCGAAACGCTCACGCCATTCGCGTCGAAATCGCGGGTCGAAACTGCCGATCGCGATTTCAGCGGAATTTGCCGGCGCGGCCGCGCCCATTTTCGGCGAACGGCAAGCGGGCAAAGTCCATACAGCAACAAATAACAAGGCCGTTGCGGCCGATCGTCGACTCAAGTTACGCATCCGGATCATATCAGCTATCCGTTCCCAACTATCAGTTATTCCGAAATAGCTGAAAGCGTAAAGCTGATAACTGATAGTTTCGTTGACTAGCTTCTGAACGATCCTTCATTTCCGCCCTTGCAGATCCTTATATATGAACTTCGCGAGGCGCCGCATTTCCTCTTCGGTCATTTGA
>JAKOSS010000668.1 GCA_029777145.1 Acidobacteriota bacterium
ATAGATGTTTGAGTGTCCCCGCACCGGGGATCACCGCAACTTGACCACGGATAAACCCGAGGCAAGAACATCATGAAACGAAGAAACGAATTGTCAAAGATCACCGCAATCATCCGCCTGCGTCAACAACCGCGGGCCCGGATGATTGCGTCCGTCGGTCACTTGACACCGAAACCGTCTTTATAGATGCGCTCCAGTCAGTTAAAGTGAGATCGGCCCTGCGGGCCGTGCAAGCGGGACGCTTGCGCTCCAGTCAGGGTGTCCCGGTCAAAACAACTTTTTCAATCGTTCCACCGCTTTTTCGAGGTTTTCCATCGAGGTCGCATACGAGAATCGCAGAAAGCCTTCGGCGCCGAAGCCCGCGCCGTCGGTGACGACGGTGTGCGCTTCATGGAGCATGTGGTCGGCGACGTCAGCCGAGACTTTGAAACGATCCCCGAGCAGGTCGCGGACATCGACGAACGCGTAGAACGCACCTTCGGGCATCGGACATTTGAAGCCGTTCACCGTCCGAAGGGCCGGGATCAGCCAATCACGACGGCGCTTGTACTCGGCGAGCATTTCGCTGACGGCGTTCATCGACTCCTCGCGCCGATCGAGCGCGCGGGCGCAGGCATACTGCACGAAACTCGTCGGATGAGTCGCCGAATGGCTCTGCAGCTTGACCATCGCCTTTGTCCACGGTTCATTGGCGATCGTGTATCCGATGCGCCAGCCCGTCATCGCGTAGGTCTTCGAGAAGCTGCCGCCGACGGCGACGAACTCGCGCAACTCGCGCGGCAGCACCGCCGACGTGAACACCTCCGCCGGCGGATACGCGAAGAACAGATAACATTCGTCCGTCAGCACGTAGATCCCACGTTCGGCGCAAGTCTCGATGATTCGGCGCATCTCGTCGGCCGGAACGACGCGGCCCGACGGGTTGCTCGGCGAATTGATGATCAGAAGCTTTGTTTTCGGAGTTATCGCATCGCGGACCTGATCGGCATTGAGGATGAAATCGGTCTCCTCGGTCTCGATATATACGCTGTTCGCACCGCAGAAAGTGACGATCTCGGGAAAAGTGACCCAATAGGGTTTCGGGATCAACACATCCTCGCCGCGATTGACGAGCGTGCAGACGGCGTTGAAAAGCGCCTGCTTGCCTCCGCAGGCGGCGGCGACCTCAGACGGCGAAACGTCCGCACCGAACTGCTCGCCGTAAAAATGCGCGATCGACTCAGTGAACGTCTTCAGACCGCTGGACGGCGTGTACTTTGTCAGACCTTTGTTCAGACCTTCGACCGCAAGGTCCTTGATAAACTGCGGCGTCGGAAAATCGGGCTCGCCGACGGTCAGGTCGATGACGTCGAATCCCTGTTCGCGCAGATTGGCCGCGGCGAGCATCGCACCGAGGGTTGACGATGCCCGCATTTTCGAGACGTTTTCGGAAACCTGAAAGGAGCTCACATCAAGAATCTTATAACAAGTTTCCGAATAAACTAAGCACGTCACCGACCTCTAAGTTGTGACCGTTCAGGGTTTGGAGGCCCAAGCTCCGGACACTCCGTATCACGGAAGATATGACGATACCGGAATATCCGTTGCGAGTCCGAATTTGACGTATTCGAAGTCAAATCCCGGCGGCAGACACATTCATGCGGGGAAGATCAGGAGATCAGGCGCAGTCTGAGCGCCTTGCTGACGGCTTCGGATTTTGAGTGGACGTGAAGCTTGTCGTAGATGTTGCGGATGTGATAGCGGACGGTATTGATCGAGATGTTGAACTGAGCCGCGGCATCGCGATAGCTGATCCCTTTCGCCAAGAGTGAGAGCAGGCGCAATTCATGGGGGGTAAGCTTTTCGTCGGTTTCCTCGGGCTGCGACGTTTTCTGGAAAAGCTGGATCACTTTGCGGGCGATCTCCGGCGTCATC
>JAKOSS010000669.1 GCA_029777145.1 Acidobacteriota bacterium
ACTTGGCGCCACGCGAATGGCGGTCTTAATTTTTCGACTTCCCCGACCGTCATTCAAGAAATCACTTGACCCACAGTATAAAAAATGTTACATCTTTTGGCAAAACGATTTGCCAAAACGAATTGCTAAAGCGTTTTGGAAACAGAAATTGTTGCAAACACAAGGCTTAGCGCACCAAAACGATTTATCGATCCTCCCGATGGTCGATACGATCCGGGAAAACGACTTCCGGATCGGAATTTTCTTCACAAAAACGTTAGGCGGTCTTAGCAAAAAATTGAGCAAATCGCTTTTTCGGGTGGGAGTTTCAATTCATTTGATTCAAGCTGTCCCCCAACAGTCTGGAAGAAACCCGAAAGATTCTATCTACGATTGATTCAGGAGTGTTCAAAAATATGCGAATTCGAATAGCAGCGATATTCCTGTCGTCTTTAGTGATCTTCGCCGGAGTGATCTCGGGTCAGACCACTAGCGGTTCGATTACAGGAAATATTGTCGACCAACAGGAAGCGGCGATCGCCGGCGCGACCGTTACGATCACGGAGGAAGGCAAGAGCTTCTCCCTGACGACGACGACCGACGCCGAGGGACGTTTCGTCTTTGCGATCGTGCCGCCGGGAAATTACAAAATGACGATCGAGGCCGCGGGCTTCAAGAAGCAGGAGCGCGTCGGCGTCAACCTCGTTTCGAACGACCGTCTCGGGCTCGGTAACGTCGCGATGGAAGTCGGTTCTCCGAACGAAGTCGTCAACGTCACGTCGGAAGCGACGCTCATTCAGTCGGACAGTGCCGAACGCGGATACGCGGTTCAGGGCGAAGTCGTCCGCAACATGGGTGTCAAAACCCGCAGCTTCATCAACCTCGCGACGCTCGCGCCGGGCGTGATCGCCGCGACGTCCGATGGCCAGACCAACGACATCCAGAACATCAGCGTCAACGGCGTTCGTCAGAACTCGAACAACATCCAGATCGACGGCATCACGGCGGTCGATACCGGAAACAACGGCGCGAGTTCGAACATCCCGCTCGACTCGATCGGTGAGTTCAAGGTCCTGACCTCGACCTACCAGGCTGAATATGGACGATCGTCGGGCGCGCAGATCATCGCCGTTACCCGCAGTGGAACGGATGACTTCCACGGTTCGTTCTACTACTACCGGCAACACACCGGCCTGAACGCCAACACGTTCAACAACAACCGTCTCGGACTGACCCGACCGATCACCGATATCAAACAGGTCGGCTACACATTCGGCGGACCGGTTTACATCCCGAAGGTTTTCAACGGCAAGAAAAAGCTGTTCTTCTTCTGGAATCAGGAATGGGCGCCGCGCACGACGCCGAACTCAGTACGCAACATCCGCGTCCCGACTGCGCTCGAGCGTCAGGGCGACTTCTCGCAGTCGCTGAACAGCTCGGGTCAGACCGCGCGCTACATCCGCGACTGGACACTGAATGCGACATGCAGTTCATCGGTTACGACGGGCTGCTTCCAGGACGGCGGAGTCGTCGGACGCATTCCGGCGAATCGCCTGAGCGCTTTGGGACTGAAGATCCTCTCGATCTATCCGATGCCCAACTACACGCCGACGGGCACGCAAAACTACAACTACGTTTCGCAGGTTTCGTCGACGTCGAAGAACCGGAACGACACGTTCCGCATGGATTACAACTTCAACGACAATTGGCGCGTAAACGGCCGCTTCCTGAATAACGCCGCCTACGACACCAACCCGTACACCGGTCTTTTTAGCGACTCTGACATGATCGCCGGAAACCTCGGAATCTGGGGTCTGTATCGCGAAACTCCGAAATACGGGCTGTCGGTCACCGTCAATGGAGCGCTCGATGCGAAGACGATGGTCGAGATCACCTACGGATTCAACAATGCGAAGTACAACGGCACGATCTCGGACAAGTCGTACACTCGCTCGGGCATGGGCCTGTCCGATCTTCCGCTCCTTTTCAACGATGCCGTCGTGGACGACATTCTTAGCAGCTTTACGTTCGGTTCGGCTCTCGGTTCGACGCCGAATTACCGCACCCAGCGTGCTCCGCAGGACTATAGTTATCGCACCGACAACATTTCGGCCAGCTATTCAAAGGTCTGGGGCAAGCACATCACGAAGGCGGGCGTAAACTACGAATGGGGCACGAAGAACCAAACGAACCGCGTCGATCAAAACGGCGTGATCAACTTCGGTGAAACCACGAACAGTACCTACAACACCGGAAACGGGTTCGCGAACGCGGCCATCGGAACCTTCCAGGAGTTCCGCCAGGCGACGCGCGGTACCACCGGTATTTACAAATACTTCAATTTCGAACCGTACATCCAGGACAACTGGAAGATCACCAAGCGCCTGACGCTCGATTACGGCATGCGCTTCTCATGGCTGCCGCCGACGAAAGACGTTTCGGGGATCGCGACGAACTTCGATCCGTCGAAGTACAACGCGGCGAACGCTCCGCTGATCTACCGTCCGGTCTGCATCAACAACGCGACGACCTGCTCCGGCATTTCGCTGACGTCGAATTACCGTGCCGTCGATCCGCGCGTTTTGGCCTCGGGCGTTCCGCTCACGACCGCGAACACGCTCAACGGCCAGTTTGTCGGACGTATCGTTCCGGGAAGCGGTGATGACGGCAACGGCATCATCACGCCGGACGGAGCGCTGATCAAAGATCAGGGAATTCAGTTCTCGCCGCGTTTCGGTTTCACCTACGACGTGACGGGCAAACAGAACCTGATCATCCGCGGCGGATTCGCGATCTTCTACGATCGCGCGCAGGGCAACCTGGTTTACGATTACAACCAGAACCCGCCGACCACCCTGACGTCGTCGATCTTCTACGGATTCCTGAGCGACATCACGGCGAACGCGACATCGTTCCGTACGCCGCAATCGCTGAAGGCGATCGATCCGAACGCGAAGACGCCGTCAACGAACTCCTACAACTTCGGAGTTCAGTACCGTCTGCCTTTCTTTGACACGGTCCTCGACGTTTCATATGTCGGAACCCAGAGCCATCACTTGCCGCACGTCCGTCCGCTGAATGAAACACCGTTCGGTTCGGCATGGCTGGCGGTGAATCAGGATCCGACGAAGGCGATCCAGGCAAATCCGAACGGTTCGAACGCGCTGGCGACGGACTTCTATCGTCCGTACCAAGGCTACGCGGGTATCTCGTACTTCGAATTCTCCGAGAACTCGAACTACAACTCGCTGCAGATCCAGGCAAATCGCCGATTCTCGAAGGGCTTGCTCGTCAGCATGGCGTACACATACGGAAGGGCGATGGGAATCACCAGCGGTGACCAGAGCACTTCGCGAATCGACGGATTGGATGCGGTGAACTACGGCCG
>JAKOSS010000670.1 GCA_029777145.1 Acidobacteriota bacterium
GATCGAAGAGTCGTTCGGGTACAAGGGCCGATCCTTGACCGGTCTGATCGTTCATCTGTTCATCTCCGACCTTGCGGTGAACACCTCTTCTTCCGTACCGACTCCGCTTGAGCAATATGTCATCGGGGATCGTTCCGGCCGGATCAATGCATCCGTGTTGCTTTCGCAATGGCGGACCAATGTCGCCTTCATCGATTCGTACCGTCAACTCTCCGGTTTGCTCGCATCTGAGATCGGGATTCGCGATCTGATCGGGTCGACCGGTAAACGGTTCGACGTCGGCGAATGCGACACGTTCGAGGTCATTGAGCGGTACGCGATTCGGAACGCCGCTTCCGCGATCATCGAAGGCGAATTGCCTTCGGACACGACTGAAATAGAGGACACGATTCGCACGCGCCGGGATCGCTTTTGGGCGCGCAATGTCACTGAGTATAGACTCGCATACGACGGACTGGACGCCGCATTGCGACTTCAGCTTGAACGACGACAGTTGGCTGGAGGATTCGGTTTTACGGATGCCGCGTCGGCGTTTGATCGGTATACATCCAAAGTCTTTTTGATCGATCAGTACTATCGGTTGTTTCACGACGCGGTTTCGCAAATCCGTGCCGAGGGTTCCGATATTCTCCAGGCCGCCGAAGAGTCGGTCGAGAAGATCTATGGCAATTGGTATCTGCCGGAACTTGCAGACTCTTGGGAGGCATGTCTCGATAACGAAATGCTGCTGGACAACTGGAAGATCGACGGCGTTCCGAACCAACATTCGTTTTTCAAGCGATTCGTCGCACCGGATCTTTCGCAGCCGGATCGAAAGGTCTTTGTGGTAATCAGCGATGGCCTCAGATACGAAGCGGCCGAGGAACTCACCAGGCGGCTGAACGCCGAGTCCGACAAGGGCGGAAAAGGATTGATGAAGGCCGAAATCGGCGCGATGCTTGGCGTTGTGCCGAGTTACACGGCACTCGGAATGGCATCGCTACTTCCGCGCTCGTCAATGGATTACAAAGTCACTCAGTCAGGTGCGGACGTTGTGATCGACGGGCAGTCGACGGCCGGAACCGCCGGTCGGAACTCGATACTGAAGGCGCATGGAGGTGTTGCCGTTACCTGTGATTCAATCAGCGCGATGGGCCGTGATGAGGCGCGCGAGTTCGTTCGGCCGCACCGGGTCATCTACATCTATCATAACGAGATCGATGCCACCGGCGACTCTCTTCAAAGCGAGCAGAATACATTTGCCGCGGTTCGCAGCACGCTCAACTCGCTTTCGGGGATCGTGGGATTGATCATAAATACGCTCAACGGAAGCCAGATCTACATCACTGCTGACCATGGTTTCTTGTTTCAGATGAACGCACCGGACATGCTCGACAAAAGTTCGCTCGAGGTTAAGTCCGGAGAGGCATTGAAACGAAAGAAACGATATGTGATCAACCAGACGTTGAAGGCGCAAGCCAACGCTTGGAATGGCAAGATCGCGAAAACGGCAGACATCCAGGGCGATATGGAGTTTCTGATTCCGCGAGGGACGAATCGATTTCACTTGGCCGGCGGCGCGCGGTATTTCCACGGCGGCGCGATGCTGCAGGAAATCGCCGTCCCGGTGATTTCGATCAAGCGTTTGCGTGGCAATCAGGCCAAACAGTCTGCCGTCCGGAAGGTCGACGTGACGTTACTCGGAACTGCGTCGAGGATCGTCAATAACGTACACCGGTTCGATTTCGTCCAGGCGGATCGGGTAACCGAACGGACTCTTCCAAGGACGCTGAGAATATTTTTGGCGGATTCTGATGGAAACGCGATCAGTAACGAGGAGACCGTTACATTCGGCAGTCCGTCGGAATCGCTTGACGACCGGCAGGCATCAGTTCAGCTGAGCCTGAAGTCAGGTAGTTATGACCGCTCAAAGCCGTACTACTTGTTGCTGATGGATGATCAAAGCTTGATTCAGGAGTATTTTCGAAAGCAGTTCGTAATTGATATCTCGTTCTCCAGGGACTTTTGATATGGACCAACAACCATTGAACTCTGATCTCGACGCGTTGCTCAACCGCAGCTTCGACGGACGCGTTGTGCGGAAGGACCTTACGAAACTCGTCAAAGAGGGCGCCAACGTACCCGTTTACGTCCTTGAGTACCTGTTGGGTATGTATTGCGCCTCGAACGACGATTCTGTCATTGATGAGGGCCTAAAGCGGGTAAAAACAATCCTCACCGACAATTACGTCCGACCGGACGAAGCGGAAAAGATCAAATCGAAAATCCGCGAACTTGGGCAGTACAAGGTCATCGACAAACTGTCGGTCCGTCTGAACGAGAAAAAGGATATTTATGAAGCCACGCTGATCAACCTCAATCTGCGGGGCATTCACGTCCCGGCGGGATTGGTGAAACGATTCGAAAAGCTTCTCGTCGGCGGAATCTGGTGCATCGTCACGCTCGCCTATCATTTTGAGGAGAACCAGAAGGAGTCGCCCTTTGTGCTGCTCGAATTGAAGCCAATCCAGATGCCGAATATGGATATCGGGGAGATACTCGAAGGACGACGAAATTTTACGGTATCGCAATGGATCGATGTGCTGCTTCGTTCCACCGGACTCGAACCCTCACATTTCACCGAACGACAGAAGTGGCACCTGATCGTCCGCCTGATTCCTTTTGTTGAGAAGAACTACAACCTCTGCGAACTGGGACCTCGCGGGACGGGTAAGAGCCACATTTACAAAGAGATCTCGCCAAACAGCATTCTCGTGTCGGGCGGACAAACAACGGTCGCGAACCTTTTCTACAATATGTCATCAAAGCTCGTCGGGCTTGTCGGCGTGTGGGATGTCGTGGCCTTTGACGAGGTCGCCGGTATTTCGTTCAAAGACAAGGACGGAGTGCAGATCATGAAAGATTTCATGGCTTCGGGAAGTTTCACCAGGGGACGTGAACCGATCAGCGCCGATGCATCGCTCGTGTTTGTAGGCAACATCAACCAGCCGGTTGAGACGCTGGTCAAGACTTCGCACCTCTTCGCGCCGTTTCCTGAACCAATGATCGATTCGGCGTTCTTCGACCGTATGCACTGCTACCTACCAGGGTGGGAAGTGCCGAAGATGCGTCCCGAGTTTCTGACGAACCAGTATGGATTCATCGTCGATTATTTGGCTGAGTTCCTACGGGAAATGCGCAAACGAAATTTCTCGGATTCGATCAACAAATTCTTCAAACTCGGCAACAACTTGAATCAGCGCGACACTATTGCCGTCAAGCGAACAGTGTCGGGTCTCATGAAGCTACTGTATCCAAACGGCGAATTCGGGCGCGAAGATGTCTTGGAGTGTTTGCGGTACGCGCTCGAATCACGGCGTCGCGTCAAGGAACAACTCAAGAAGATCGGCGGGATGGAGTTTTATGACGTTCACTTCAGCTACATTGACAACGAAGATCTTCAGGAGAGTTTCGTAAGTTTGCCGGAACACGGCGGTGACAAATTGATCCCCGAAGGCAGTCTTGCTCCCGGTTCGCTGTTCACCGTGGCGAATGGGGCGGACGGTCTGCTGGGGCTTTACCGCCTGGAACTACAAGTCACGACGGGGACCGGTAAGCTTTCGATTTCCGGTGTCGGTACGGGATCGGCTTCGAAGGAACCGATCAAGATCGCATTCGACTACTTCAAAGCAAATATCGGCCAGATTACATCCTCAGAAAAGGTCACGGACCACGATTATCACCTGCACGTTGTCGAGATGAACAATACCGGCGCGACGACGGATCTGACGATCCCGACGCTCGTTTCTTTGTGTTCAGGATTGATGAAAAGAGCGGTCATGGGGCAGGCTGTGATTCTCGGGGGCATGAGCCTCGGCGGGAGCATAGTACCTGTTTCCAATCTGGCAGAGACGCTCCAAGTCGCGTTCGACTCGGGCGCCAAAAGGATCATGTTGCCGATGAGCAGCGTCGGGGATATTGCAACAGTTCCTGGCGAACTCTTCGCGAAGTTCCAGACGAGTTTTTACTCAAGCCCGGCAGACGTGGTTTTCAAGGCGCTCTTGGTGGAATGATCGAATCCCGATTCGTTTTTCAAAACTATGCCATTCAGACCCGATGAAATCACACGCGATCACGTTTTGCGTGCAGTCCAGCGTATCGACCGTGAACAAATCCGCTTGAACCCTTCGAGGAAATTCGATGTTCTGATCGACGGCAGGCCGTATCCACCGAAAGGTGTGATGAAGTACGCTCACGCAGAACTGCCGGATGGCGAGCCGAGATGGGATCTTTCGGGCGGTGCTGCCACGAACTCCAGGCTCGAAGCGATGGGATTTCAGGTTCGCTCGAAAGAATTGGTTTCCGATCCCGTTCTTAAACTTGTTCAGCGTTACAAAGAGTCGATTCGGGAATCGGGCTTGGCTGGTGAGCTTTACAAATGGCGGATCGTTAAAAAGCTAAAGGGACATCCGGATCCGGAAGCCGAAGATTTCGCTGGTGAAATGCGGTCGCTTGAATATGGCAACCTTGTTTATCACATTGCTCCAACGGTGATTCGTGGATTAGCCGAAGATCGGACGGAACCGTATCGAAAGGCGATGGCCCGATTGTTAGACGAAACAATTCCGACCCAGGATCGCGTGACAACTTTTATAGCGGAAGTTGATGCGATTCATTCGGAGCTGAGCGAACGAGGCTCGCACCATGACGAGCGTACGATTTCGGCGCTTCTTACCAGCGCAAGTCCTGATAAATATACTTTCTACAAAGCTTCGTACTACACGAAGTTCTGTCGACTGCTCGGTGTTGACGTTGCACCCACTGGAAAGCGGTTGGTCCACTATCTTGAGTTACTGAGGGATTTTGTCGACGACTATGTCTTGCCGGATAACGAACTTCTTACTTTGGTCGATTCGTTTCTTACGGATGACTGCTATGAGGATCCGAACAGGCTTCTTCTCGGTCAGGACATTCTCTATCAGAGCTTGGATCTTACGAAATCCGAGGAAACCGTTTGGCTATATGCACCGGGAACCAATGGTGAGTTATGGGACGAGTTCTATGAGCAGGGAATCATGGGGATCGGCTGGGACCGACTCGGTGATCTGCGAAGCTTTGGGTCGCGGGATGAAATGGCGAACAGGCTGGTTCAGGAATACGGCGGAACGAGCGATCGGACCAACGACTCTTTGGCTAATTTTGAGTTTGCCAACAAGATCAACATCGGCGACCTGGTCATTGTGAAAAGCGGCCGCTCGAAGTATCTGGGATACGGTTATGTGACTTCTGACTACGAATTCGACGAATTCCGGGAGAGCTACAAGAGTATTCGGCGCGTTGATTGGCAGGAGAAGGGTGAGTGGGATGCCAACTTCAAACTCGTCGTAAAGACACTCACCAATATTTCCAAATATCCCGACTATGTCCGTGAACTGAAAGACTTGCTTGGAATCACAGCGGCGGCGACGGTTCCCGGAAGAACAGACAGAATAATGAACCAATATCCGCTAAACAGCATTTTCTACGGACCGCCGGGAACCGGGAAGACTTACACGACGATCTCGGGTGCCGTAAAGATCGCAACCGGCAAAACATTCGGCTCGCACTCGGAGTACAAGGCGGAATTTGATCGGCTGCGACGCGATGGCCAGATAGAATTCATCACCTTTCATCAATCCTACTCATACGAGGACTTCGTCGCCGGGATCAGACCCGATGTCGATACCGGAAATCTCTCATTCTTATCGAAAAAGGGAGTCTTCTATGAGATCGCGAAGCGGGCGCGGGACAACTTCGAGGCTGCTCGGGCTGGGGCCGGGACATCCCGATCCTTCGAGGAAGTGTTCACCGAGTTGATCGAACCGCTCGAGCGTGGCGAGACCGTTCCGGTAACGATGGCTTCCGGCCAAGAATACAAGATCACCGACGTCTCTCAATACTCGATTTCGTTCGAAAAACCCTCCGGAACGTCCCTTCACACCTTGAGTATCTCAACTCTCGAGGAATTCGTCGCCGGCCGCAGGGAAGCGCCGCACGGCTTGGCCCCGTATTACAAGCCTCTTGCGAAATTATTGACCGAAATGCGTTCGCAGCCCGGACCGACCGAGGAGCTGAAGAACTTCGTTTTGATCATCGACGAGATCAACCGCGGGAACATCTCGAGGATCTTCGGCGAATTGATCACGCTGATTGAGGACGACAAACGTCTTGGCGGGGAAAATGAACTTCGGGTCACATTGCCGAACGGAGAAAAGGATTTCGCCGTGCCTCCGAACCTCTACTTATTGGGGACGATGAACACCGCCGACAAGTCGATCGCGCTGATCGACATCGCATTGAGACGGCGGTTCGAATTCGTCGGATTCTATCCCAAAGCAGAACTTGTCGATGACGAAGCATCCGCCGCGCTTCTCGAACATATCAACAGAGGAATTTACGAGAGAAAGAAATCCGCCGACTTCCTTGTTGGGCATGCCTACTTTATGAAGAACGAACCGCTCGAAACCGTTCTGCGGAATCGGGTGCTGCCGCTGCTGATGGAGTACTTCTCGTCCAACATCTCGATCGTAACCGATATTTTTCAAGGCTCAGGATGGCGGGTGGAATACGATTCGTTCGATTGGGTGATCAGCGGAGATTGAGATGGCGTTGATCTTCGAATACGGAGAATCTCTCGAGTTGTCCGACCGGCCCTCGCTGGAGCGGTCGCTCTGTGACCTATGGGAGCAGACGCGGCAGGAGTACGGCGAGATTGAAGCGGAGGAGTCTTCCGCCAGACGCCGGTATCAGCCGTTTCTCACATTCGACGGCACCAAGTGTCGAGCGCGGAATTATGTCGGCTTCATTCAGCACGGCGACGACCTGATCGAGATCTTTCCCAAGGTCTTCAAGCAGCTTCCGGGGGCGTCGCGCGATCCGGACCTGATGCTCCGTCACATTCTTTACTGGTTCAGCTATTGCCGGCGTTGGCGATTTCCGATCGATAGATCCTCGCTCGATGACCTTGAGATAGATAGCCTGCCGGAGCTGATCATAAATCTGATCGCGAACCGGATGCACGCGGCGGTCGCTGCCAGTCCCTATCATGCCTATCAGCCGTTTCAGGAGAGCCTACAAACGCCGCGGGGAACCATTAACTTCACCCGCTACGCGAGTTCGAGTCTAGTAATCGGCGCGTTTCACAAACTCGAATGTGACCACGAGCCTTTCCTTTACGACAACAAGGTCAATCGGATCATCAAGTACTGTGCGCGGCTTCTGATGCGCAAAACGCGATTTGCTGAGAACTTCCGAGTTCTCGAGGAAGTTACATTCGTTCTCAATGATGTCGAGGACGAACCGTGTACGCTGCGTGACCTACAGTCGGTGACGGTCAGCCCGTTTTTCGTTGAATACTCCGAGATCCTCGATCTTTGCCGGATCGTACTCGGTCAGCACTTTTATTCAAGCCGCAGCTACGACTTCCCGCATTGGAGCCTGCTCTTTCCGATGGAGTACATCTTCGAGGACTTCGTCGCCGGATTTCTTGAACAGCATTTCTCGCAGGAATGGAAGGTGGAGTATCAGAAGTCCGACAAGTTCCTTTCGGACGTTCCGAAGGCGTTCCTCATGCAGCAGGACATCCTGCTGACCTCTCGCCTGCCCGGGAAGCGGTCAATCGTGATCGACACGAAGTACAAGCTTCGTGACCGGTCGTTCAAGAATGATGTGAAGAAAGGGGTATCACAGGGGGACATGTATCAGATGCTGGCGTATGCGACGAAGCGCGGATGCCGCGAGGTTTTTCTGCTGTATCCGAACACTTCTGATGAATTACACCCGCCCGACACGTTCGAGATCGGATCCGGGTTCGCATCGGCTGAAACCATAACGGTCATTGCGGCGGAAATACCGTTCTGGTCGGCGTCGGGATACCAAGAAATAGAGGCATCACTTCCGGACGTATTGACGGACATCCTTGGGGAGAGCATCTATACGAATACTGGCCGTTAAAGCCGCTCTATCCGCGAGCATTGTTCCGAACATCCTTTGTCTTGAATTTCCTTGTCGCGCCCGTCTTGTAGTCCAACAATTCGAATTCGCTGCCGTCTTGGGAAACGCTTTTGATCCGGCCGATGATGATGCCAGCCTTTCCGGTAATGCTGATCTCTCTACCTACCGACTTTTGGGGGAATTCGGGCTTCAGGATCTCGCGGACGTGACGGGCGCGAGTGGGTTTATCGATGCCCGGCGCGCCGAATTGCATCAATCCGTCCACGTTATTGATCAATGTTTCGATCTTTGCGAGAACCGGATTCGCCATGTCGCCATCCGACATCAAAAGCACCAAGCGCGCCTTCGCCCTGCTTAGTGCGACGTTGATAAGTCTTGGGGCGTCTTCTGTGTTCAAGAAGTTGTTTCGACCGTCGACGGGATCGAAAATGACCGTGTGCCGTTCGCTTCCTTGCGCGCGATGAACGGTACTGACCGTCACCGACCGGATTCCGTCCTTTTTCAACATTGCCTTGATCAAACGGCGCTGTGCGCGAAATGGGGTCAGAATCAGAATTTCTCCCTTATCAACCTCATGAACGAGTTTGGAGACAAGCTCGACTAACTTGATTGCCGAATCATACCGAATATGCCCCCCGTATTTTGCTGAAAAATTCGCATCTTTCGGAACACGTTCAATCGATACAGCCTTAGAAGCCGTCTTAGAGCCGGCAATATTCCGTTCCGCGAACCATGTTTTGTTGCATTCTGCCGCAACTTTCAATCGGCCATCGTAGAAAGCTTTGCTGACAACCTGGCAAATTGGTTCAGCCATGCGTGACTGCTCGTCGAGGAAACACGTCGCGTCCTTAAATGCGTCTTGACGAGCGAACATTGATTGGCCTAACCATTCCTGCGCTTCGCTTACGCCGCTTTTGGCTATAGGAGCCAGCTGCTTTGGATCTCCTGTAAACATCGAGCGTTTTGCGAGCGGCGCTATCGCAAGTGCGTGGGCAAGACCGACTTGGCTCGATTCATCGAAGACCACCAAATCTGCCTGGAATAGTCGTCTAATGCTGGCGAAATCCCATACGGCTCGGGTTGTGGTCATCGCGACAAGGCGGGATTTGATCAAAATCGACTCAGCGGCCTCACGCATCTGGCTGCGCAGATTCTCTACATCCCTCTTCCATCCTGCGTACGCAGCGACGTTCTCCACCGGAGGTTTTTCTGCTTCAAGACGTACTAATTGTTCGAGAAGCTCCGTGTCCTGTCTAGGTAGGAGGTGTTTACGGTCAGAGTAATTCCCCGCGACGAAATGGCTTCCGATCCGCTTGCACGCTTCGAGACGGATTCGATCTGCGTTGGGTAAACCGTTTGTGAGGCGAAGAGCATTATCGACCGAGACCAGCGCTTCATCCACAGCGACGTTTGTTGTCGATAGAAGCAAGACTCTTTCGGAAGGGAACTGGCAAAGGTACTTCGCGATGATTGCTCCCAAAGTTCGCGTTTTCCCTGTTCCAGGTGGTCCGTGCAGGAAGCTGATTGTGTTTGCCGGAAGGTCGAAGGCTGACTTCTGCGCCGAACGCAGCCAATTGAATTCCCTGTACCCAAGACTCCGACCGGGGTGTTTGGGGTTTTCATTTTCAAGTTCGTGCAGCCACTTGGCGCATTTGGCCGACCAGCGATCATCAAGCCAGATGTCCAACAGTTTCTCTAGGTACTTCGGCAAATACACCCGAATCGATTTACCTGCGGCAGGCGGTGGCCGGTTTGCAAAACGCAAATTTATCAGTGAATCTTCTGGGATTACTGACAAGACCTCTGCGGTGCCATTAGGCGGGCCGGGCCACCAAACCCTCGCACCTTCAAGCGATTCGTCGAGTTCGTTGCGGTTGCGATCGGATTCTTCAATTCCAACTTTCCAAATCGCACCATCCCTTTGTGAGACGGTGACATGAAACTCTACATAATCCCGAGTTTGTCTGATTTCCTCGGTTATTCCGCTTATGATGTCAGCGACGTCGATCATAGAGTTCGCGCCATATGCAATGAAACGCTCCGTTTGAAAGCGAAATCAACTTTGATCAAAACGTCGAGAACACAATTCCGACAATTTGAAATCGCTCGTCTTAAACTAAATGATTTTTTTCGAAGAAAACGCACAATTGGAGATGAATTGCACCGAACCCTCTGTGAGATTTCGGCCCAGATTGGCATTGTCTAACATGCGGCGAGTTTGACGGAACTTTAGATTTGTTAATCGCCGGACTCCTGCGTAAGATTGGGCAAATCGAATTCAATTCACTTGAATATGAAAGCCAGCCGACCCGGCGCGTATTCATGGGTCGATTTCAAATTTTGAGGGGTCTGGTTTCTTCCTATGAGCATTGGAACATCCGAAAATTCGCCGATCAGGGTTGAGTTCATCAGATCCGACCGGTTTCCGTGGCTTGGCAAGCTTGGGATGACTTTCGCTCCGGGCAAGAAGCAGGCCTATGCCGCCAGCGGCGCGTGGGACCGGGATCTTAAGACCGACCTTCAAAGGCTCCGATCTGTGTTCGGGGTGGACGTCTTGGTCTCGCTTGTCGAAGATCATGAACTCGTTTCGCTGCAGATCGAGAACCTTGTTGCAAAGTGTAACTCAGTCGGGATCGAGATAATCAGGTTTCCGATTCCCGACACGGATGTCCCCGGTGGCGACATCACCGATGTTGTCCGTCGTGCAGCCCGGGCGTTGAGGGCCGGCAAAACGGTCGTGACCCATTGCAAGGGCGGTCAGGGGCGAGCCGGGACCGTCGCGGCGTGCATTGCGATCATGGCGACGGATCTCGAACTTTCCGGCAGCGAGGCGATCGAGTTGGTCAGAAATGCGCGGAGCGGCGCCGTCGAAAATTCCAAACAGGAAGAATTTGTCCGCAGCTTTCCGAAATTGATTGACCGCGGCCATTTATGATCTGGAGTCGTTTGCTCCGCGCAAAGCACTTTTACGAGAAACTATGGGACTCTTAGAAAGATACAGGGGCGCGCTTTTGGGACTCGCCGCCGCGGACGCCCTCGGCACGACCGTCGAATTCAAGCCGTCCGGCACGTTTGAACCGCTCGGGACGATCGTCGGCGGCGGGCCGTTCAACTTGAATGCGGGCGAATGGACCGACGATACCTCGATGGCGCTTTGCCTCGCCGACAGTTTGATCGAGAAGGGCGGTTTCGACCCGGTCGATCAGATGGAGCGGTATTGCCGATGGTGGAAAGAAGGATATCTAAGCAGCAACGGCCGGTGTTTCGACATCGGAATAACCGTCAGCGGCGCACTTTCACATTTTTTGAGGACGGGCGATCCGTTCGGCAACAAGGACCCGAACGCGGCCGGGAACGGATCGCTGATGCGGCTCGCACCGTTGCCGCTGTTCTTCGCCGACCAACCCGAACTCGCGGTCGGGTATTCAGCGCAGAGTTCATATACGACGCACGGCTCGAAGGAAGCTGCCGATGCCTGTCGATATTATGCGTCTTTAATGCTCGGCGCTTTGGCAGGCAAATCCAAAGACGAACTTCTGACCGATTCGTTTGAGATCACGTCCGGACTCTGGGCCGAAACTCCGCTCGAGCCGAAGATCGCCGAGATCGCCGCCGGAAGCTTCAAGGCCATTGGGCCGCCCAGTATCACCGGAGCCGGCGGATATGTCGTGCCGTCGCTGCATATTGCCTTGTGGGCGTTCTTTCACACGGACAATTTTCGGGACGGCGCTCTCAAAGCGGTCAACGTGGGTCACGACGCCGATACCTACGGAGCGATCTACGGCCAGCTTGCCGGTGCGTACTACGGGGAATCGGACATCCCCGACGAGTGGCGCGAGATCCTTGCACACCGGGAACTGATTGAGAATCTGTCTGAACGTCTGATGAGGGAGCAACGATGAGAAAAATCGAGGACCAAATTGTCTATTCACCGAGCGACCTCGTGCGGTACCTCGAATCACCGTTTGCGACGTGGATGGAACGGTACAACCTGGAATTTCCGGGCAAGTTCCGTTGGGACCCGATCTCCGAGGACGCCGAACTTGTGTTTGCCGCGGGCGAGGCGCACGAGAAGGAGGTCCTCGCGCGGTTGGTCGCTTCCGGAACGGACGTTGCCGAAATCGGGGACAGCGATGACTCCGAGGCGGACACGCTTGAAGCGATACGGCAGCGACGGCCCGTCATCTATCAGGCGAAACTGTCGACGGACGGCTTCGCCGGTTACGCCGACTTCATGATCCTCGACGAGGAATCGGGCGAATATCAGATCTGGGATACGAAGCTCGCCCGTTCACCGAAACCATACTACGCGATCCAGTTGTGCAGCTATTCGGAAATGTACGCCGCGATGACCGGCGAACCGGTCCCGGCAAAATTCGGGATCATTCTCGGCCCCGACGAACACGGTACCCGCGGACGCGCCGAGTTCCGGGTCGAGGATTTCATTCACTTCTACCGGCATCTCAAGAACGGATTTCTCGAGATGCAGGCGGCATTCGTACCGGATCTCGAACTCCGCCCCGTCCCCGATCCGCGCGCCGACCACGGTCGATGGCAGTCGCATGCTGACAGGTACCTTGATGAACGCGACCATCTTTTCAGGGTCGCCGGGATCTCGGCCGGGCAGATCAAGAAACTGAACGAGAACGGGATTACAACCCTCGCGCAACTTGCGGAATCTCCGGGCGTCAAGATCCCGAAAGTGCCGCAGGAGTCGATGGAAAAGCTCGTTCATCAGGCGCGGCTGCAGAAGGAGACGCGCGAGCTTCGAATGACCGATCCAAAGGCGACGGCACTCTTCGAAATCCTGCCGACGACGGACGAAACCGGGCAACCGATCGGGCTTGCGGCGCTTCCGCCCGAACATCCGGCGGACGTCTTCTTCGATATGGAAGGGTATCCGCTGGTCCCGGGCGGGCTTGAGTTCCTGTTCGGCAATACGACCATCGATCCTGAGACCGGAGATCTGGAGTTCACCGATTTTTGGTGCCACAACCGCGAAGAAGAAAAAGCCGCGTTCGAGGGGTTCATCGACTGGGTTTACGCCCGATGGCTTGCGAACCCCGGGATGCATATTTATCACTACGCGGTCTATGAGGTCGCCGCCGTCCGTCGGCTCAGCACGCGGCACGATACACGGCAAGAAGAAGTGGACAATCTACTGCGGCACGAGGTCTTCGTCGATCTCTACAAGATCGTCCGGCGCGGTTTGAGGATCGGCGAGCAAAGCTACTCGCTCAAAAAGGTCGAGCGGATCTACTGGCCCGAAAGCCGAACGGGCGTCGTGACCCTCGCGCTCGGTTCCGTCGTCCATTACGCCCGCTGGATCCAGAGCGGCGAGCCGAAAGATTGGGAAACAAGCCCGATCCTCAAAGAGATCAGGGAATACAACAAGGACGACTGCGACTCGACCGCCGAACTCGCGAAATGGCTCCGTACTCTTGCAAAAGAGAACGGCATTCCGCCGGCGTCGGACGAGCGGGCGTTGAAATCGGCCGACCAGTCCGGACTTGAAACGATCAACGAGGAGGCGCAGGCTCGGCTCGCGCTCGCCGAAGATCTGCGGAAGAAAGCAGACGCGGTTTCTAGGGGACTGGCGGACCTCGTCGATTTTCACCGCCGCGAAAGCAAGCCGGTGTGGTGGAGATTCTTTGACCGGATAGCGTCCGAGCCTGAAGTTCTCAGGGATGACAACGGCTGCATCGCCGATGTCTCGGCGGACGGTGAACCCGAACCGGAAAAGAAGTCGTTTGTTCAGAAATACACGTTTGACCCGACGCAGGAATGCAAACTGTCCGCCGGCGAGAGGTCACAAGTCGCTTTCACCCACAATAGTCAGCCGCGCTTCAGTCTGGTCTCACTTGACCCGTTTGCCGGAGCGCTCCAACTGAAGGCCGGAACGGCAACCCTCGCAAAGTTCGACGGGAAATTCCCCGAATTCGGTTCGCTTGTGCCGGACGAATTCGTCAACCCGAAGCCAATTCCGCAGGCTTTGACGTCGGTTGCCGATTCGCAACTTTCGGGCGGACTGAACGGTGCCGCGATGGCGCTTCTTGAGCGCCGAAGCCCGCCGGGATTGCCTGTCGACGGGGACTCGACGGTACAGGCGGCGATCGACGTCGCGCGTTCGATGGACGGCGACTGCCTGGTAATCCAGGGACCGCCGGGAACGGGGAAGACCTACACCGCGTCACATATGATCGCGGCGCTTCTTGCCGACGGTAAGCGGGTCGGCGTGACGTCGAACGGACACAAGGCGATCGTGAATCTGCTCGTTGCGTGCGGCAACACGGTGCGGCAGCAAGGCGTTCAACTGGAAGGGGTTAAAGTCGGCGGAGAAAAGGAAGGTGAACTATTCGACAAGAATCCGGGATTTCAACATGTAAAATCCGGCGGTGACGCGTTCGGAAGCTATTCCGGAGGAGTAATCGGCGGAACGGCTTGGGTTTTTTCGCGGCCGGAATGGGAGGATGAACTCGATTTCCTGTTCGTCGACGAGGCGGGGCAGGTCGCCCTCGCGAACGTTGTCGCGATGTCACGATCGGCCAAAAATCTCGTGCTGCTCGGCGATCAGATGCAGCTTGAGCAGCCGGTTCAAGGCTCGCACCCCGGTGATTCCGGAATGTCCGCGCTGCAGTTCGCCCTCAAAGACACCGAAGAAAGTGTCGAGGATGATCCGGTCTTTCACGCCGTCGTCCCGAGCGACTATGGGCTTTTCCTCGGCGAGTCGCGGCGGATGCATCCATCGGTCTGCCGGTTCATCTCCGAAAGCGTTTATGAAGGGCGATTGACTTCGTTCGCGGACTGCGGGAAGCAGCGGATCGAGGTCCCGGTGAATGCGAATTCGATCAATTGTGAACACGGTATCGTTTTTCTCGGGGTCGAACACGACGGCAATGTTCAGCAGAGCGACGAGGAGGTGCAGCAGATCGTAAAGGCTTTCGACGACCTTATCGGCCGTCCGTACACCGACAGCAAGGGCGAAACGAAACCGTTGGCATTGAACGACTTCCTGTTCATCGCGCCGTACAACGCACAGGTTCGGGCGCTTCAGGCCGTTTTGCCCGCCGGCGCGCGCGTCGGCAGCGTCGACAAGTTCCAGGGTCAGGAAGCCCCGGTCTGCATCCTTTCGTTATGTTCGAGTTTTGGCGAATATGGCTCGCGCGGACTCGGGTTCATCCTCGACCAGAACCGGATCAACGTCGCGGTCTCGCGCGCGAAGTGCCTCGCGATCGTCGTCGCCGACCCGAGGATCGCGAACACTTCGCCCAATTCGCTCGCGGATATGAAGCTGCTGAATCTATATTGCAAGCTGTTGCCGTTCGCGGCATCGTGAGAGTTCTTTCCCGTGAAATACGCCAAAGAACGCGAAAAAGCGACTTCCGACTCTACTTTCGCGAATTTCGCGTAATTCGCGGGCGAAGACCGATTCGGACTCTTGCGTGGTTTAGGTAATCGGAACGAATTGCCGCTGTTGACGCTTTGATTTCTGTCATTTTTCGGGCGCAAATGACATTAGTAATTGGAAATTCATTTTCGGAGGTAGAACGCGATTTCGAGCTTTGATGAAAACGATGAATGGCCGAACGACGATGAGGCGAACACCATCATGTTGGCCGAATCAATAGACGACCGGCCCCCGGACGGCGGATCCGGTTGTTTCGCCTTGATCCTTTGCATTCCGACACTCGCGATCGTATTCGCGTACTTTTTGAACTGATCCTATGAAACATATTGTCCTGCTTGGCGATTCGATTTTCGACAACAAGGTCTACGTGAACGGCGGGAAAGACACCGTCGAAAACCTGCGCGCGCTGATGCCGTCAGACTGGCGGGCGACGCTGCTCGCCATCGACGGCAGCGTTGCTTCTGGCGTGCCTTCGCAACTGCCGCGCGTCCCCGAGGACGCAACCCATCTGTTCGTCAGCGTCGGCGGCAACGACGCGCTCGGCCAAATGAACCTGTTGGAGATGCCGGCGTCCTCCGGCGCCGAAGTGTTCAGCGCCGTATCCGATGCCGCAGCCCGTTTTGAGGCCAGCTACGAAAGGATGCTCCGCATGGTACTGGAACTGAAGAAGCCGACCGCGGTTTGCACGATCTACTATCCGCGTTTTGCCGACGAATGGTTCCAAAAACTCGCGGTGGCCGCACTCGCGACGTTCAATGACGTCATAATCCGCCAGGCGTTCCGCTACGGGCTGCCCCTGATCGATCTCCGCAGCGTCTGCAACGAGTACGGCGATTACGCGAATGACATCGAACCGTCTGTCGCAGGCGGCGCGAAGATCTCGAAACGTATCATCCAGATCGTCAACGAACATGACTATTCGACGCCCAGAACGTCGGCATATCTTTAAGGGGATTATGGAAGACGAAAACTTGAGTAGGGATAGTTGGAGCGACCCGAATGAGGATGCGCCGGCCGGTGACCACTATATGCTTTACTGGCAGGAGCGGAGCATCATCGATCATTCCTGAGCGGGAATCTAATTAAGGGCTTCCGCATTGATCGATTTGCGTCCATTTAGTCATAAGACACAAGACGGTGAACAATCTTATGTACGATATCGCAGTTGAACCAATGTCTCGCGAGTTTTTTGAGTGCTGGCGAGCGGCCGCGGCCCACCTTGATGAACAGATGAAGGCAAACGACGCTGTCTGGCTGCGCGCTCATCCGTATCCGCCGATTCTCGAACACCTTTCTTTCCGAGTCGGGAATCAGCTGTTTTTCGTCAGGGTCGAGGACGTTGACGAAAAGGTTGATGGGCCTGGGACCGTTCTCGGATTACGGTCCGTAGCAAAAGGAAACAGCGGACATGCGTGCATCCTTCAAATGAAGTCTGTGGAAGGGGCATGGGTTCCGCGTATGCCCGGTTGGGGACTTGCTGATGCAAACTCGGGTGAAGCAATCGATCCGGAAACATTACAGACCGATGAACTGATCGAAATGACCGACTGGGAAGTGCAGGATTTCGCGGTTCAAATTGTCCGCGATCACCTTTCGGAGAAGGGATATCAGCTCATGTCGTGGCAAAGCAATCCCAAAGTTGATCCTTCGATCTGGTTTGTTGGCGAGAGCAAAGGCCCTGAGTGGGTCGTCGTTCGCGGCGTCAGGTTTCCGGAAAAGGAAGCCAGGCGTCCCGGAAATTGGGCGGAATTGGTCACCAATTTCAGCCGGATGAGTCCCATCGGCCACTTCGCGTCGGTTTCGGTGGTCAGCGCGGAGCAACCGTTCTCTGGTGACGACGAGGATCCCGTTCGTCTTTATCGCGGGAGCGGTATGTTCGTGCGGTTTACCGGACTTGAACGCTGATGCCCGCATACGCCGGTCGGTCAGCACAGTCCGGCATTCTGTTGCGATCGCAACAATAGGTAATGACACAGCATGAAAAAGAAGAATCGCAATAATCGTCGGTCGGTCTTGGAAACGATCGAGGAGATTCCAATCCGCCCGGACGGGTTTCGGGGGCTATGGGATGACAGTATTCCGATGCCGTCGAATGTCCGGCCGAAGGGACGTCCTCGCAACGTGATATTTCTTGCTTCTGTGGAATGGTCGTGGACCCCTTGGCATTCCCGTCAGGATCGCTATTACCTTGGTTCAAGGGGACGATATTGGATTCTCTGGCGATGTTGGCTGGATGATACCGATTCCCCAATCAAATGGAGATGGTTTCCATACTCATACGCGACCAACAATGGAATCGAAACCTCAGCTGCAGCTGTTTTCCTCTTAATGGATGCTTGGAGCGCCGAAAAGGAATCCGTGGGGTTGGATGGAGGCTTTCTCATTTGCGATTCGGGATATTTATCAGACGAGGTTCTGATCGAAATTGCTGATGGCGTCTGGGGCGTCGGTTAGCCAAGAGTTTGAAGCGGGGCGCTGGCCACTAACTGGACTTTGAATGAGTAACATAGCTTCGAATCGTCAGATACTGGAAGATCTCTTCACCAGCGGAGGGGTCCGTCTACGTCGATCGGACATCTTTGATCACCGGCTGGTCGCGCCGGCGAACCCCGAACAACTGAAAGACCGGATCGAGGGGATGATCCTCGGTCTCGCGATCGGTGATTCACTTGGCAATACTTCCGAAGGGCTTATGCCTCTTGACCGGCGAGCGAGATACGGAGAAATCACAGACTACTTGCCGAACCGGCATGCCGGCGGGCAGAGAATCGGTCTTCCTTCCGATGACACGCAGTTGGCGATGTGGACGCTCGAACAAATTCTCGAAGACCGCTGCTTTCTTCCTGAAAATGTCGCGCGCAGTTTCACCCGGGACCAGATCTATGGCATCGGCAGAACCGTACGAAAGTTCCTCTTTGAGTATCACTCGGGTTCAAGTTGGTTTGACAGTGGTCCGGAATCCGCCGGAAACGGGGCGTTGATGCGGATTGCTCCAATAATTGCCGCGCACCTGGACGATACGGACGATCTTCTTGTAAACGCGGCGTTGTGCGGGATGATCACGCACAACGATTCGGCTTCGACTTCAAGTTGCGCGGCATTTGTCAAATTGCTCTGGGATCTCGTCAACCGTGACATACAACCCGACCGGGATTGGTGGCTGAAAGAGTTCGTCAACGTCGCCTCATCTCTTGAAACAGACAAATCTTATTCGCCGCGAGGCGGGAACTACCGCGAGTTTTCCGGCACGCTGACCGAATTCGCATCGATGGCGATCGAAAGGGCCGAACGCGCGGGGATGTCGACGGTTGACGCGTGCAATTCATGGTTTTCGGGGGCTTATCTGTTGGAAACCGTACCGTCAGTTCTTTTCATCCTGATGAACCACGGCGACGATCCAGAAGAGGCGATCATCCGGGCGGTTAACGACACGTATGACAACGATTCGGTCGGGGCGATCGTCGGGGCTGCCGTCGGCGCTTTGCACGGCCGTAACGGGCTGCCGGAAAGATGGATCAACGGACTCTCCGGCCGAACCCGCGACGATGATGACGGACAGATATTTCGATTACTGGAGCGCATCCCCTATAGGGCCTGAGAACGATATGAAACTATCGATAACTGCGTGTTCGGTTTAATGGATACATCCAGGGTTTCAAATTCGACAGGAGTTCGTGATAGCGATCGATCATCGCACCGTTGCGAAGGTGAAGGTTCCCATTGTCCTTGGTTCAATCGAAGACGATCTTCCACGTTGCGAACAATACAAATCCAACGGCGACGAACCAAAGCCAAAAAGTGAGTCTCGACATTAATGAAAAAATAATTTGTGACCAGGAGGGGCGCGGAAGTTCAATTTCGCGTAATAAGGCGCGCAGTTCGATATCTGAAACATTTGACCGTAAGAAATTAGGCGCTAACCCATCACGGACAGGATCTATTTCGACGCAACCTCTCTGCGCCGGCAACATCCCAAGAAAGTCATCGTCGAAATTCTTGAACGCGATACAGTGGCTTTGCTCAAAATGGGAGTATATGTCGGCTTGCGTTTGGCAAAAATAGACGCGCTCCTTACATTCGCCGCAGAACCGAATATCGTTATGTTCCGTGGGGGCTAGCTGCTCCCATTTCTTGCTGCAGCGGAACTGTAGTAGTTTGCAATTTGAAACTTCTGTAAGATCTGTTTGCTCGCTCATTTCTAGTTGATTTGCCGGATCATGCGAGACCATAAAATTGCCTGTCTGGGAATAATTCCAATTTTCCGTTTCGTGTCGCAGATGACCTCCGTACCATACTCGACCGATATGAATTCAGTCAAGACGGCATAGGGGAATGAAACTTTGCAAGTCGTAATCATTCCAATGTTAGTGTAACGTTCTTTCTGTAAATTCATTCTTGCCGTTGAGGCGGAACCTTCGAAACCGAGGTTTCGGAGGTTCCGGACGAAGCGGCGGGCCGCAGC
>JAKOSS010000671.1 GCA_029777145.1 Acidobacteriota bacterium
GAGCTTCGATCCGAAAAAACCCGATTCACCGGAAGCGTTCCGCGTCCCCGCGAGCCCGATGGTGACCGACGTCAAACCGCTGGGTAACTGACCGCATTTTGGACAATTTCCCGCGAAATACGCGAAATACGCGAAATCGACCGTTACGACCAATTCCAGTTCGATTCTGCGCGCTCGAAAATCGGGTGCATGCACGAATCTGATCAGCAGGGCAACATTTTCGCGCATTTCGCGTTTTTCGCGGGTAAATACCCAAGAACTATTGCTTTTTACGGACCTCGACGAGGAATGCGAGGTTTCCCTGAGCCTCGAAGACGACTGGCTCACCGACCTCGTAGCCGCGCTGGATCAATTCATGCAACGGCGGGTGTTTTTCGTTCCACATTGAATCGCGGAAGGCGAGGAAGAAATGATCGCCCGTAATTCCCGACTTATCGACCGATTCGATCGCCGAAAATCCCCGCGGAATGAAGAACGCGCGGTCTTCTTCGAGTCCTTCGATCCCATTCACCTTTTTCACGGCGATGTTCGGACGATTCCGAACTGCGAACCACGTGTCGTATGCAACCAGATCTTCAAACGTGTAGATCGTGACCGGCTCGGTGTCAGGCACTTTCGCCGCGAACTGTTCCCAGGCGCACCAGATGAACGATTTCGGCGGAGTCGCCGCGTGCGCAAGGAATGCGAAAACGATCGCCGCCGAGATCAGCGAGATCGCGCTGACGCGCACGATCTTCGACGAAATTCCGTTGATCGCGATCGCGCCGACGATCGCCAGCGGCGTCAGCACGAAAAGCAGGTGCCGCGTTCCCCAGATCGAATAGGGCAGCACCCAACTCGCGGCGTACGCGACGACGATCGGGACACCGGCGAGGACCGCAAGCATCTTGAAGTTCGATCGGTCGCGTTCTTCGGCAGTCGCGAAATCGGCCAGAAAAATGATGAACGAAGCGAACAGGATCAGCGCGATCGGAACGGTGAAGACAAACATCGACATTGCGTCGTTGCTGTTCTGTTCAAAATAGAACGGCTCGATGAGATCGAACGCAAAGTTGACCGTGTCCTTTATCCCCGGCGCGCCGATCCAACCGATGTTCTGCGCCAGGCCTGTCGTCGATACTGAAACCTCGTAAACATAGATCAGCCACGGCGCGGCCGCGACGATCAGGATCCCGAGCATGATCAGCATCTGCCTGATCTTGATCCGCTGAAGCGCGATGATCGCGATCACCTCCGACAAGACGAGAAGCCAGCCGAAATAGTGCGTGTAGACCAGCACCGCGTTGACCGCGGTCAGGATCCAGATGTTCTTGCCCAAATAGAAAAAACGCACGAACAGCCAGATCGAAAAGAGCGAGACGCACAGCACGACGCTGTACATCCGGACTTCCTGCGCGTATTTGATCAGCGTCCCGCTCGAAGCGATAAACGCAATCGCAAGTAAAGTTTGCGACGTTCGCAATCGAAGATCGCGGGCGAGAAAGTAAAGCGGGATCAGAGCCGCCGCGGCGAATGCGAACGGAAACATGCGCGCCCACAGCACGCTTTCGCCGCCGACCGTCGTCCAGATTTTCAGAAGAATGTAGAAAAGCGGCGGATGGATCAGATCCTGCGCGACAAAGCCAAGGATCGACGACCACGGCTGGCTCGCCGCATGGACGCTGAATATCTCGTCGAACCACAGGCACGAGGCCGTCAGTCGCCAGAACCGAAACGCAACATACGCCGCGAATAGCGCAACGATGGCCGCGGTTTCGAGGTGTGCGCGTTTTGTCATTTTAGAGATCGATCCCGGGAACGAGACGGCCGTCGACGCTGGTATAGCAAAGACTGACTTCCTTGAAGGTGTCGGTGTCGCGGCAATAAGACAGGCAGCTGTCGAACGGTTTCGAGTAAACGTGGATGCTGACGGCGCGCTGGTTGAATTCGGCGAGATTTAGAATCTGGTGGATCGGTTCCTCGAGTTCGACCTTCGCCGCGAGACAATCGGAAAGATCGAACATGTCCGTCTCGCGGAGTTTGCAGTAGCCGCGCGATTCGTCGATCTCGTCGACCGCGAAGTTCTGCCCGCGGAGCTTCCCGCTGACGACCGACATCCAGCATTTCTGATCGGCGTGATTATGCACCCGCGAGGCTTGTCCCGTGTCCCAGCAGAGCGCCATCAATTCAAACCGTTCGTCCTTGTAGATCAGGTTGCGCGTGTAGAACTTCCCGCTCCAGAAGAAGAACGGCGCGACCGAGTCGATGTCCACCGGATTCGCGCCGAGATAATCGTAAATATTGTCGCAGGTGAACTCGCTGTCGGGGACTTCGCGAAGCCCTTCGACCAGATTTCCGATCGTGATCATCAGTAGATCCCCCTGTAATAAACTCGTTTGCGCTCGGTCCGCAGACATTTCGCGTCGGTCAGCGGATCGCCGGTCTCGCGACAGCAGGGAGCGGTCTTGCTGCAGCTGATCCCGTCCTTGGCGAATCGTCCGAGCCGGTCCTGTCCAAGCGCCGACGGATGAAAGCAATCACAGCAGGAGATCTCGTCTGCGGCGAACTTGTAGTTCCAGGCGGCATCGGAATAAACGAGATCCGTGCCCGCGGCTTTCGTCGCACCTCCGACCATCTCGCCGCCGATCATTACCACCGGCGACGTACCGCCGACCGGAACCGCTTCGTATTCAGCAGTTACACGCTTGATGATGTCGCGATACGCCTTCATCGTCGTGTATGCGTCGATGATCCGCGTCTCGGAACAGTCGTTGGTGAGCGATCCGCAAATGTTCGCCGCGCCCCACAAAAACGTGCAGTTTCCGATCAACTGGCAATTCGCCTTGCTCCCGAAATTGCAGAGCTGCGAAACGCGGACCGGCGCCATTACGCCGATGCGCGTGTTCGCGACTGTGATCAGAACGTCGAGTCCTTTGCGAAATTCGCGTTCGAACGAATCGTTCCGAGTCCGGCAATAGTTGTTCGGGTCCTGATCGGCGAGCGCGCAGCTCGCATTGGTCTTTGTCAGCGTCGAACTGCACCCGTCATTGTGACCAAGGAAAACCGCGGCGAGGCGATTGCCGGATTGCGCGTTCAAATAAGTGCGGATGTTGTTCGACTGCGAGACGAAATCCGACAGCATCTTCGCGCCGGAGGCCGCATGGTTCGGATTCGCCGCGAGGATGTTCGTCCCGAAATCGCACTCGAGGCGTTCGACGAAGCTGAAGACGTTCTCGGTCCCGCGTCCGCAGAGAGACGTGCCGTGTGTGTCGCTCGAAAGCCAGTTGTATTGCTCTTCGTCGCCGTTCGAGCACGGAAACTGGCTCCGCGCGTTGAACCCTTTCGAGATGCTGTCGCCGGCGACGTCGACCGCCTGCACGCTCAACTGCGCGCTGACTGCGGCGGACAGAATCAGGATCGACAAGAACGCCGGAAAAATACGGTCGCGAATTTTGAACATAAACTCTCGGGAGGCGGAGCGTACAGGCGCTCCGTTCGTTAATTGAAACCTGCAGGTTTTCCTATGCTTCGTAATCCGAAAAGACACAACTCTTATAATCTCGTTTCGGCAGTTGGTCAAGATGCACGGACCTCGCGATTTCGGAATTTGGAGTTCGGATTTCGGATTTTCCGCTGACAACGCTGCAAAGCGCGTGGTCGAAGCACAGCTTCGCTGATGTCAGACCGCGGAATAGCCACATGAGAATTCACGGCAGTGGCGCGGGCGACGACACGCAATCCCTTGCGACGAAGCCACGGCTCCACTTCAACGAAAAACAGGTGTATCGTGGAATCGAAGAATGATGTGGTATTAGAAACGGACTTCGACCTTAATTCTCGGATCGTTTGAACTATTTGCGGTTCAACGCCTTGCTGTTGAGGGTTTGACGAAATGCAGGAAAGGAGAGCGGACACTGACGACGCGCGTCGTGAGAGCGACTCCTGATTCAATCGTCGCTTCGCGGCTTCGATGAGCATTGTCGACCGGCCGAGATTGAGATCCCCGGATAAACTCAGCGGATCGCTCC
>JAKOSS010000067.1 GCA_029777145.1 Acidobacteriota bacterium
CGGCCGTTCGAGCCGATGCCGCAGCTGCTTTCGATCGCGGAGTTCATCACCAAGACGCATGCCATCTGCGTCGTCTGCGGCAGCACGGCGAACTATTCGCAGCGGACGTCGGAATCGACCGAACGCGTCGAAGTTGGAGCGGCCGACAAGTATGAGGCCCGTTGCCGCAAATGCTTCGTTCCGCATTCGGACGCGCCGACGAATCTGTGATCGGGACGCGCAGAGTTCCGAGACATAAGACACGCTTTGAACTTGATCCGGTTTCACATTCCAGATTTCAGGATTCAGGTTTTCGATTCAATCACGGAAATTTGCGAAACGGGTCTTCTGTCTTGGAATTCTGAGGACGAGTTCCGATCCGGACCGTTTTCGCGAACATTCGCGTTCTTTCGCGGTCGCATTTCTTCTTTGACCGCTAACTCACGCGAAATACCGCGAAGGGTGTCTCAGTTTTCGCTTCGCGGTCGGATTTCTTCCTTGACCGCTAACCCACTCGAGAAACAACGAAAGAAGCAGACCCGGCACTCTCTCCCGGATTCCAATGTGAAGTCTTGAATCCTGAAATCAGGTTATCGATTCGATCACGGAAATTTGCGAAACGGGTCTTATGTCTTGGAATTCTGAGGACGAGTTCTGATCCGGGCCGTTTTCGCGAACATTCGCGTTCTTTCGCGGTCGGATTTCTTCCTTGACCGCTAACCCACTCGAGAAACAACGAAAGAAGCAGACCCGGCACTCTCTCCCGGATTCCAATGTGAAGTCTTGAATGTGAAACCTGGAATGTGAAACCTGGAATGTGAATCCTGGAATGTGAATCCTGGAATGTGAAACCTGGAATGTGACGCCTGGAATGTGAAACCTGGAATGCGCCGAAGGCGCTTGGAATCCTAATTCGTCATTTTCGACGCCGAATCCACCTTTTCTTCCTGCGGGATCTCGACCATTACCGATGCACGCTTGCGGGTGATCGCGCCAAGCGCCTTTCCGGCGGGCGCCAACTCGACTTCCGAGGAAAGAACGCGTGAGATCCGCGCCGGCAGGAATTTCGGAGCGAGGCCGGCGATCATGCTCGCGAGCCCGACGATATCGCCGCCGCCCGGCCAGTTCTCTCGAACCACCGATTCGTCGGTGCGGTTGATCAGACGCAATACCGTGAGCGCGACGAGATAGACGTCGTCGACCTGTCCGATGAACGGAAAGACGTCGGGGATCAGATCGATCGGCGAAATGACATAAACGATCGCCGCGACGAAAAGAGCCTTTTCAGCGACCGGAACGCGCGAATCCTTGAGAAGCTTACCGAGCATCAGAACCATGTTCGGAAGGAACATGATGAATCCCTTCATTCGGACCTTGAACTCCGATTTCTCTTTTCGCGTCATCTTGCCTTCTGATCTCTTCTGCATTTTGCTCATATCTGCGTCCTGTCCTGTCAGTCTAAGAAATACCTCGCGTTAGAGCAAGTTTTGCGTTCGCGCGTTGTATCTGATTCCGTCTCACCGCCGCACGATACGGCCCGGCCCGCGTTCGCCCGCTGTTTTGCGACTTTGTTTTGATGTGTGATTTAATGATTCTTCCGAATATGAGCGACTGTCTTTTTTGCAAAATCATTGCGGGCGAGATACCGTCCGCGCGGGTGTTTGAAGACGATGTCTGCGTCGCGTTCAACGACATCAGCCCGCAGGCTCCGACGCACGTTCTGATAGTTCCGAAGGATCATATCGATTCGCTCGACACGGCTTCGAAGAATGACCGGGACTCGATCGGTCATCTGTTGCTGGCGGCAGCGGAGATCGCGCGCGAAAAAGGCTTTGCGGAAGATGGATACCGGGTCGTGGTGAACACGAACGGCGACGGCGGACAGACGGTTTTTCACCTCCACGTACATTTGCTCGGCGGACGTCCGTTCGTTTTTCCTCCGGGATGATCGCGGCAAAACTTTCCGGCTGAAAACCTTCTAATTGCGGGTCGCTTTGAAAGCCATGAACAGGGGACTGAATAGATGAACAAGATCGTTATCGTTTTTTGTCTTGCAATCGCGACGGGGATCGTCGCCGGTTGCGGAAAATCCGCGCCGACCGACAATTCGAATGCTTCGGTTAATGCGAATGTCACTACAACTGAAGCGAATTATCCCGACGCTTCGGCCGCACTCGCCGAAGGCAATCGACTTTTTGACATCAACAAGACCGATGAAGCGATCGCGGCTTACAAAAAGGCCGTCGAAATGGATCCTGATCTTGGCGAGGCCTGGTTCAAGCTCGGGATCGCGTATGCGCTGATCGAACGCGAAGAGAAACTCAGGGCGCAAAACGACGAAACCGAGTACTCGCCGACGCCGACCCCTGAAAAGCAGGAGAAGCAACCGACGCGCACGAAAGACTCGGAAAAGGCTTTCGAAAAGGCGGTTAAGGCGTACAAGAAGCAGCTTGATGCGAATCCGAAGGACGATGTCGCCTACTACAATCTGGGTCGGGCCTATGACAAGCTGGACGAAGACGAAGATTCTCTGAAGGCGCTGCGCGAAGCGGTCAAGTTAAAGCCGGACAGCACCGAGTATCAAACGGCGCTGGGGGCGATCCTGAGCAAACTTGCCAAATACGACGAAGCCGTCCGGGTTCTCAAGAAGGCGCTTGAACTTGATCCGGAAAACGCAAAGGCCGAAGAACTGCTTGATCAGGCCGACGCCGGACGCAAGCGGATCAATTTCAGCCAGACGCCCAAACCGCAGTCGAGCCAGTCGAACACAAAAGTGAACACTGACGA
>JAKOSS010000672.1 GCA_029777145.1 Acidobacteriota bacterium
ATCGAGCTATTCTCGACTAATCCGGCGAAGATTTTCCGGCTTGCCGGACGCGGAACGCTTCGTCCCGGTTCGCACGCCGACGTCACGATCCTCGATCCGACGCTCGACTGGACATACTTCAATGCCGATTCGCGGTCGAAATCGAAAAACTCGCCGTACGACGGCCGGCAGTTCCACGGCGCGGCGGTCGCGACGATCGTCGGCGGAAAAGTCGTTTACCGAAGGCAGGCCGGGATTGCGGCAACGGGTGATCAGGCTTAAAATTCTTTCGGCCACCCCGTTTATCAAAGTTTGGAGGAAAATCAGGATGAGAAAATCCAATCTTGCAGCACTGTATTTGTTGATGATCGCGGCCGTCCTCGCCGTTCCGGCACAGGACAAAGAAGACAATTACGTCGGATTCAAGGCAGGTATCAGCATTCCGCAGCTGAGCAGCAGCGACACCAACGAGCTCAGTCGCGACTACAAATCGCGTGTCGCGCCGAATTTCGGTGCGTTTTTCGACATCGGGATCGCGCGCCGCACATCCGTCCAGTTTGAGGTCAATTACGCCGGTCAGGGCGGAAAACGCGACGGCATCCAGCCCGTGACGCAAGCGATCCCGGGACTTCCGGCCTTGCCCGCGGGAAACTACTATTACGGAAATTTCAAGAACACCGCAAAACTTACGTATCTCGAAATTCCGGCGATGTTGAAATATCGATTCGGCAAAACGGAGAAACCGCGATTTTACGTAAATGGCGGCGTTTATTACGGTTACCTGCTAAAAGCCGATACCGTGACGAAAGGCAGCAGCACGTTGTATCTCGACCGCGACGGCCGGATTCCGGTTCTGCTCCCGCCGAACGGCGATCCGTTTCCGGCGATCCCGTTCGACGCGACGACCGATGTCAAAAGCGATCTCAACCGGAACAACCTCGGAGTGACCGGCGGCGGCGGATTTGAGATCCCGCACAAGAAAAATTATTTCGTGATCGACGCGCGGATCGCGTACGGCTTGACTGCGATCCAGAAAGATACCGCCCTTAACGGCAACAGCAAAACCGGCAACCTCGTGATCTCGTTCGGTTATGCGTTCGGATTGAAAAAATAACCTATGAACAACTTCAAACTTCTTTTTTCCGCGGCCGCGATCGTGTCGGCCCTAATTCTCGTCGGCTGTTCGAAAACAACGAACGCGCCCGCGAACAATACAGCGCCGGCGGCAAGTCCGACGGCCAACACGTCGGGACCGGCGAAAGCGACTGACTCGACAACCCCCGCGGCAAACAACGAATCGTCGAACACCAGTTCGGATGCGGACAAGACGATCTACAGCGACATTACGACCAACAAGTGCAAAACGACCGACTCAAATGAAGAGGAGCAGTGGATCGTGCAGCTTTGTGACGGCGTCGGCGGTTACAAACTTGAAGTCACCGAAGCCGATATCCGGCAAACCGTGAACGTCGTTGCGCCGAACGGGAAGAAATCGGAACTGAACTTCCAGGCGAACGTCGATCCCGCGTTTTCGGCGCTCGGCGACAAAGCCGAATGGCGGGTCGAGAAAAAGGACGGCAAACCCGTGCCGTACGCACTGATCGTTCGGCTCAATGCGGCCAAGACCGAAGAGCCGGGAAAAAGCACGTCGTATCTCGTAGTTTCAAAGATCGGCCCCGACAAGTCGTGCATCACCGACGTCGTGAAACCGATGGCGAAGCAAAACGAGGAAGCCCGGAAATTGGCCGACGCGGCGGCGTCCAAGCCGTGCAAAACTCCAAATGAGTAGCCTTTATCGGCTTTCACATCGGAACTAATCAAACGCCGCGTACTGATCCGGAGTGCGCGGCGATATTATCGTCACGGAGGCAATCAATGAAAAACGCTGCGATCATCCTTGTCATGCTGCTTGTCGCCGTTCTTGGATGCCGTGTCGGCGGAAACCGCGCGACATCTGAAAAGCCGAACGGATCAGGTACGGGCGGCGCTCCGGCGTCGGATTCGTCGCCGAATTCCGAACCTACGTCGACGGCGACTCCGGAATCCGAGATCGCCGAAAACACTCCGTCCGTCGTCAAACTTCTCGATTTCTCGTCGAGTTCAATTCAGCCGGGAATGGAATATGACGGACGCATCTCGAAAGGCGTGCGATGGAAAGATGCCAAGGGCGAGAACGTCCTGATCGTCACCGAACGCAAGTCGCGCCGGAGCGAGGACATCACGTACCACGAGATCTTCGGCTACCATTACGTCACCGACGGCGGCGACACCTGGCTCCTTTGGAAGATCCAGGACAACGCCGAGAATTACTGCGACGAGGGCAAGGGACTGACTTCGCCGATCGACGTCCGCGACATCGACGGCGACGGCATCGCCGAGACCATGTTCGTTTACAATGTTTCCGGCGCGTGCGATGTTTCGCCGATCCCGTACAAACTGATGATGCATTCCGGCGAAACGAAATTCGCGATCCGCGGCACGAACTCCGTCGATATTCCCGATTACCGCCAAAAAGGCGAGAAGAATTTCGATCCGGCGTTCGATTCGGCGCCGCGCGAGTTTCGCAACGCCGCCTCGTCCTTCTGGGACAGATACGTCGCGCCGTTCAGGCCGAATTGATCGAAGTTTTCAGCCCGGTTTTGGAGTTCCGCCTTCAGGCGGCGCCGTTTGGAGTTCCGCCTTCAGGCGGTCATTTTTTCAACCAAGGAGAACCAATGACGAAGAACGTATTGCTTCTGTGCGCGATCGCCGCGATCGCGATCGGTTTCGCGTCCCGCAAGGAATTCCCGAAAGGCGATTGGATCGATCTGACCTACGATTTCTCGCCGGAAACGATCTACTGGACGACGGACGACGGGTTCAGGAAGGAAACCGTCGCGGAAGGCAAAACGCCGCAGGGCTACTATTATTCTTCGTACAAGATCAGCACTCCGGAACACGGCGGGACGCATTTGGACGCCCCGATCCACTTCGCTGAAGGACGGCGCACGGCCGATCAGGTTCCGCTCTCGAACCTCATCGGAACGGCGGTGAAGATCGACATTTCCGAGAAAACGGCGGCGAACCGCGACTACGCAATGACCACTGAGGACATCGCGGCGTGGGAAAAGAAGAACGGACGGATTCCCGAAGGAGCGATCGTTTTGATCCAGACCGGCTGGGGAAGATTCTGGCCCGACCGCGCGAAATACATGGGGCTTGAAGGCGAAGTGAAGCACTTCCCTTCGCTCGGTCCCGATGCTGCGAAGTGGCTCATCGAGAATCGGAATATCAAAGCCGCGGGGATCGACACCGCGAGCATCGACGTCGGGATCTCAACGACGTTCGAGACACACGTCGCGCTCATGACGCACGACGTCCCGGCGTTTGAGAACGTCGCGAACATGGACAAACTGCCGGTCAAGGGATTTCAGATAATCGCGCTCCCGATGAAGATCAAGGGCGGAAGCGGCGGGCCGTTGCGGATTGTCGCGTTCCTGCCGCGGTAACGCGCTTCGAATTCGAGGTTTACCCAAGATAACGCAATAGATCGGCTGGCCGGTTATAGCCGCGGATTAACGCAGATCACGCGGATTATTTCTGATCTGTCCGCGTCGTCCTCGTCATCCGCGGCTGCTCTTTTGATAGTAGACCGCGTAACCGTCGCGAATCGCTGACGTCAAAATGACTGATCCGCGTCGTCCTCGTCATCCGCGGCTGATTCCATGTACCGGCACCCGATTGGGCCGCCTGAACGCGGAACTCCAAACTACAATTTCCTCAGCATTTCCTCGGCATCGCGCTTCGTGATCGCGTCCTCGCGTTCGTGATTCTTCGAGAGCGGTGCGCTGACGATCCATTCAAGATGCTCGCGTGCCTTCGCGTGGTCTCCCAGCGAGACCAGCAGATCCGCCATGAAAAGATGGTTCAGGTAGAATTTCGGTCCGAATTCGAGCGCTTTCGTCAGACAATCCTTCGCTTTTTTCGTATTCCCGATCGAGAACGGAAATCCCGGCGCTTTGTGATAAAGGCGTCCGAGGACGCGCCACGGGCCGCCGTAAAAGTATGACTCGTCCTTCTCGAGCGCGCGTTCGGCGCAGGCCTTCATCGGATTGACCAGCGCGAGGCTTTTCATGATCCCCTTTTCCTGCCCGAACGAACCGTAATTGACCGCGAGCCAGAAGTTGGCTTCGAGCGAAGACTCGTCGATCTCGACGCCTTTCTCGCCGTAACTGACGCCTTCTTCGTAATTCGGCAGTTTGTCCTCGGCGTCTGACGTTTCGCCGAACCAGTAGAAGATCTCGGCCAGAAGCCCGTACGCCCAGGCGCAGCTCGGATCGTCTTCAACTTTCTGATTCAGCAGATCGAAGGCGTCGTCGAGGTATTCGTCGCTCAGTTCGCGCTCGTCGATGAGCTTTCTGATTTTCTTGTAAACGGGATCCGATTTCATGTTCTTTGCGCTCCGGTCATTGTTTTCTGCGATTCTAAACGGAGACGTTCGAAAATTCCATTTCGGCCGGAACCGGCGCGGCGAATTCGATCGATTCGCCGGAAGTCGGATGATTGATCCGGAGCCGCGCGGCGTGAAGGCATAGTCGAACGAATTCCGGGCCGCCGTATTTGACGTCGCCGACGATCGGATGTCCGATGTGCGCGAGATGGATCCGAAGTTGGTTCGTGCGTCCGGTCACCGGTTCGAGTTCGACCAGAGATCTGTTTGGGTCGCGTTTAAGGACGCTGTACCTCGTCAGCGCGGGCTTGCCGTCGTCCTTCACGGCCCACAGACGTAGTTCGGCGAATCTTCCGATCGACGCGTCGATCACGCCCGAATCGCGCTCCGGATTGCCCGCGACAATCGCGAGATACGTCTTTTCCACCTTTTTCTGCTGGAAATGACGGGCGAGGATCCGGTGCGCGCGAAGATTTTTCGCGAGCACGACGATGCCCGACGTGTCTTTGTCGAGCCGGTGAACAAGCCCCGCGCGACGGAAATCATCGAGTTCATTTGGATTCAGATGATGCGCGACGGCGTTGAGCAGCGTTCCGTTGCGGACGCGGACGGTCGGATGGATCAGCATTCCCGAACGTTTGTTCACGACAAGAAGGTCGTGATCTTCAAACAGAACATCCAGTTCGATCTCTTCCGGTTGAAGCGAAGTCCGGTCGGCCCGGTCGACCTCGATCTCGACGAAATCGTTCGCCTTTAGTACATATCCGCGGTTGCGATGTTCGCCGTTGACCTCGCATTTTGCGTCGCGAACGAGCTCGCGGAGGTACATCCGACCAAGATGCGGGAACTGCGCGTAAAGAAACTCGTCGAGCCTGAGTTTGTTGTGTGTTTCACCGACCTGAAACTCGAACCGATTGTTCATCTTCAGTGGAAGTTTGATCGCGGGCAGGCGTTTTGTCGAGTTCGGCAATGCAGAACCCCGCACTGTACAAAGAGGTGCCGCAATGCACTTCCGATTGCTGAAACGAAATGGCACCCGACGAATGTGTGCCCGCCGTTGGCGGGCGAGACAGGATTATCTACAGGCGTGAGCCTGTAGAATGCGGCGTGATACTTTCAGGCCCGCCGTTGGCGGGCGCTGAACGTCAATTCCTGATTCTTTGCCGCGGCCAATCCCAATCCCAAATCCCAAATCCCAAATCCCAATTCCCAAATGACTATCGGGCTCCGTATCCTGACAATCTTCCCCAAGTTTGCGTGAAGGATACGGAACCCGAATCTTTTGAATTATTTTAGCCTACTCGGACTCGAACGCCGGTGTCAGATTTGTCGCGGTTCCGGTTTCAGCAACATTGCCCGAGATATGGATCGAATCCGCTTCAAAGACGTAGGCCGTCTCGCCGTGCTGCGACGCATCGAGCCCGGCGGCCTCCTCGGATTCGCTGACGCGAAGCCCGATCGCGAGATCGACGACCTTCAGGATCACGATCGTGCCGACGACCGCCATGACGATCGCAACGAGGATCCCGACGCCCTGATTCGCGATCTGCATCGCGTTGCCGTCAAGCCATCCGACCGGCAGTGCGTTACCGTCCGGATCCTTGAAGATCGGGTTGATCCCGCTCGTTGCCAGAACCCCGGTGAGCAAAGCGCCGAGAATGCCGCCGACGCCGTGAATTGCGAAGACGTCGAGCGTATCGTCGTAACCGAAGCGCTTCTTGACCTCGCAGACCATCGTGTAGCACGCGCCACCGGCGACGAGCCCGATCAGAATCGCCGAGATCGGTGAAACGAATCCGGCTGCCGGCGTAACGCAAACGAGGCCGGATACGGCACCCGAGATCGCGCCGAGCGTCGTCGGCTTTCCGTGACGGAACCATTCGATGATCGTCCAGGTCAGCATCGCGGTCGCGGCCGCAAAATGCGTCGTCACAAATGCATTTGTCGCGAGCGCGTTCGCGGAAAGCGCGCTTCCGGCGTTGAATCCGAACCAGCCGAACCACAGAAGACCGGCACCGATCAGGCTGAAGACCGTGTTGTGCGGCGTCGTCGGCTCATTGTTGTAATCGAGCCGTTTGCCGAGATAGATCGCGCAGACGAGCGCCGAAACGCCTGACGAGATGTGGACGACCGTACCGCCCGCGAAATCGAGAGCCGGAATCGTTCCGCCGAGCGCCGCGTTCAGGAATCCGCCGTTGCCCCAAACGATGTGTGCCAGCGGGAAATATACGACCAGAGTCCAGAGCGTCGTGAACGCGACCTTCGCGATGAACCGGATACGTTCGGCGAATGCGCCGGTGATCAACGCCGGAGTGATGATCGCGAACATCAGCTGGAAGATCATGAACGACTGCTGCGGCAGCGTCGCCGAATAGTTCGGGTTCGGATCTCCGCCGACGTTGTGCAGGAATGCGAAGTCGAGTCCGCCGATAAACGGATTGCCGTCGCTGAACACGAGGCTGTATCCGACAAACGCCCACAAGAGCGTCACGATCCCGACCGAGATCAGGCTTTTCAGCATCGTCGAAAGCACGTTCTTCTGCCGGACAAGGCCGCCGTAAAAAAGCGCGAGTCCCGGGATCGTCATCAGCAAAACGAGCGCCGAGCACAACAGGACCCAGGCGTTGTCGGAACTCGTTTGCGTCGCGGCAAGCGACTGCTCGAGTTTTGCGATGCGTTCGTCGGAACTCTGCGCGAAAGTCGCGGCAGCCGGCAGCACGATCACGGAAAACAAGAATGCGGAACGACTTAGGATCGATTTGATCATGGTTGCGAGTCTGGCTCTTTGAAATTCGGATTCGATTGCTCGCGTGTCAGACAGAGCAACCGCCGTACCAAAGCAACCGCATCTCCGTTTTCAAAGGGTTTATGCGTATCGGACTGTCTTGCGGTGGAAATTTTCCGACATATTTGTCGCATGCTTTCGCCCGATCCTACAATTTTGTAGTAGAATTCTCACGACGAAACGATTCCGTTCGAGACTCTCGAACCGATTTGAACGAACCTTCCGGACTCAAACGGATTTCCGACAATATTGTAGTAAATGAACGAATTCGAACTTGCCACGATCGAACGGATAGTCGCCGCGCTGAATGACGCGCAGGCACCGAAGTCGTCGTTCTCGAACGTTCTCGAGGTTCTTTCAAGCGATGCGGGAGTCCGACGGGCGTTCCTTCTGACGATGGAATCTGACGCCGATTCGGCGACAGCCGCGGCGATCAGCGGACTCTCGATCGATGAGTTCCGGCGCCTCGAGGCGCAGCTTGACCGCGGCCGCTTTCGGGAATACTTCCGTGAATCGGATGCGCGCTTCCGCCGACGATCTGAACTTGATTCGGAACTGGACTTTCTCACCGCGGCCGGCGGCGACCCGATATGCTTGTTTCAGCCGATCTCGCTCGCCGGAAGAACGATCGGAGTGCTATTCACCGAGTTCGAGGGCGACGAAACTGTCCAAAGCGACGCGGCGGCCTTCTTCAGGGTCGTCGCTTCCCTGTTCGCCCAGACGTTCCGCGTGGAGAACGCGATCTCGACGGAACGGCAACGTCTCGCGGACGAAAACACGAGTCTTCGGAAGGAACTTAAGGAAAAGTACGACTTCTCGCAGATCATCGGAAATTCGAGCGCGATGCGTCACGTTTACGATCAGGTATCGCAGGTCGCTCGCTCGAACGCGACAGTGCTCTTGCGCGGCGAGAGCGGAACCGGCAAGGAGATGATCGCGCATGCGATCCATTACAACTCGCTGCGTTCGAAAGGTCCGTTCATCAAGGTCAACTGCGCGGCACTGCCGGAAACGCTGA
>JAKOSS010000068.1 GCA_029777145.1 Acidobacteriota bacterium
CCGCGGAGTCGCCGGAGTCGGTCGGCTCGAAGACGACGCGCTTGCTGTCGGCTCGGGCGATCACCGATTCCCTGACCTTGCCGACGAGTTCGGGATGTTCGACGTCGATCCCGCTGTCGATGATCGCAACGGAGATCCCGCGTCCGGAACGCGAACGCCAAGTATCGTCGATCTGAAAATATGTGGTGACCGAACCGAACGGATTCGATTCGTAACCCGTAACCGATGACATAAATGAAATGTCGGCGGGATTCTTCCCCCCGCGAATCTTCCGGTGAACGTCAGAAACTCAGAAAACTTGTCTCGGAACCGCTGTCCGAATACTTAAGGATCGCACCGAGTATTTCCCGGCACATCTGACGCTCGGCGTCGCCGCGCGCCGCAACCTCTCGGACGAGCACCGCCAGATCGAGCATCTCGACGTGCTCGGGCGCGGCTCTCACCGCGGCCAGCCAGTCACGTACTTCCTGAAACTCGAACCCGCCGTCTCCGGAGGCTTTGCGGCCCAGTTCCCGGAGCAGTTTCGCGGACTCGTACGCGGCGACGAGCGAGGCCAAGGCATCCGCAAAGAGCGCGGCCTTGTCCATTTCTTCGGGGGAAAAAGGAGCGTACGGCGGATCGCCGACGCGATTGACATACTCAAGCACGCCGATGATCTCGCCGTTGTATCTGAGGGGCGTCGCGAGCATTGTCTGGGTCGAATAGCCGGTGCGCCTGTCGACCTCGGCATAGAAAGTTTCCTCGCCGCCCGCATCGGCGACAACCATCGGCTGTCCGGACGAAAAAACGAAACCGGCGATTCCCTTTCCGGCCGGAACCTTCATATCGAGCAGGTGTTCGGCAACGCGGCCGATCGCGGACAGAAAACGCAGATCGCCTTCGTCGCCGTCGCGGATCAGGACCGAGGCCTCCTCGGAATTCAGTTCGGACGCCGTGACCCGCATCAGGTTCTCGATCGAACTGGTCAGCGGATCGGTCATCGTGTTTGCGATGTCGACCGTCTCGACCAACCGTCGCAGCTTGGATTCTAGTGTTCCGGGCACCTCGGACATAATCGTAATTCTCGCTGAAAAGAAGGAATCAATCAAACATTTCGCGGAACAAAATCCGGGCCGCGACTGGAAGAACGCGGGCATTGCTACTATATTGGCGCATACCCAATTTTATTTCGGTTGGAGTCGGACGCGGCCATGCCTCCGGCAACCGGCAATTCTGCCGCGGCCAATCCCGTTTTCCGCCGATACGAGGAGAAGAATGCGGATTTTTGCATCATTTGTCCTGATCCTTTCGTTCGCCGTCGCCGCCTTTCCGCAGACCAAACCGGCGGACCCAGTGAGGGATACTGATCCATTCAGGATCGGCCGCGGGTCGTTCTTTTCGGCGTCGCCTTCGCGGCCCGGCGTCGGTCCGACCGAACCCGAGGAGCCCGCGCAGGTCTCTGACGACGTCCGGGAAGCGATCGAACTGATCCGCCGGAACTACATCGATCCCCGGAAGACGGGATACGACGATCTCGTGAAATCCTCGATCGAGGAGATGCTCCACACGCTCGACCCGCACTCGAATTACTACGACAACGTCGAATTTCAGGAGCTGCTGACCGATCAGCAAAGCGAATACTTCGGTATCGGCGCGACGATCTCGAACTACACCCGCGACGGCGTCACCGATACCTACGTTGTCGCGACGTTCGCCGACTCGCCCGCATCACGCGCCGGACTGAGATTCGGCGACAAGATCGTGCAGGTGAACGGCGCCGACATGCGCGGCAAGGATTCGGCATTCGTCCGCGACCGCGTTCGTGGCCGGAAAGGAACCGTTGCACGCGTGACCGTCGAACGCGCCGATTCGGGCCGGCTTGAAACAGTCGAGATCAGGCGAAACCGCGTCCCGCAGCCATCGATCCCCGACGCCTATATCCTGCGGCCCGGAATCGGCTACGTCGACATGTCCGAGGGCTTCAATTACACGACATCCGAGGAACTCGGCGTCGCCTTGGCCGAACTCAAACGGCAGGGGATGAAATCGCTCGTGATCGACCTTCGTGAGAACACCGGCGGAATTCTCGATCAGGCGGTGAAAGTCGCCGAAAAATTCCTGCCGTACGGGAGCGTCGTGGTCACACAGCGCGGACGGTTCGCGATCGACAACCGGACGTGGAAATCCGCCGACCGGAATCCGGAAACGATGCCGCTCGTCGTGCTCGTGAATGAACAGACGGCGTCGGCATCCGAGATCGTCTCGGGCGCGCTTCAGGATTACGACCGCGCGCTCATCATCGGCGAGAACACTTTTGGAAAGGGGCTCGTTCAGAGCATTCTCGAACTTCCGTACGGATCGGGGCTGACACTCACGACGGCAAAGTACTACACTCCGTCGGGACGTTCGATCCAGCGCGACTACTCAAGAACGGGACTCTACAATTACTACAACCACAAGCAGGAAATTCCGGCGTCGCGCCGGACCGAAGCCAAGACGCTGACCGGACGATCGGTATTCGGCGGCGACGGCATCAATCCTGACGAACTGGTCAAGTCAGATCTTGTCAGCCGGCAGCAGTTGTCGTTGCTTGATCCGCTGTTCTTTTTTGCCCGTGAACTGGCGAAAGGAGGCGTCCGTAACTTCGAATCGTACCGGGTGACCGGCCCGCTGCGCTACGGCCAGCGTGTACAGCCGGCCGATTATATCGTCGACGACGGCATGCTGGGAGCGTTCACGGAATTCCTGCTCGCAAATCCCGAATGGCGCGGCCTCGCCGCGATCGCCCAGCGCGAACGCGCATTCGTCTCGCTCCGGTTGCGGTACAACCTCGCCACGGCGGCGTTTGGAACGGTCTCGGCAAAGCAGGTCTTGATCGAGAACGACAATCAGGTGGGCAAGGCGGTCGAAACGCTTCCGCGCGCCGAACAGCTTTCACAGGCCGCCAACCGCGCCCGTCTCAGAAAGGGACGGTGAAAAGGTAGAAAGGCAAAAGGTAAAAAGGCAAAAAAGGTAAAAGGGAAAAGGAAAAGTCGCGGAGATTCATGATTCAACTCGACGATGCCTTTCTTGATTTTTTTCCTTTTTACTTTCTACTTTTTACTTTTTGACATCCTCTCTGGCAACTGCTTTCAGCTGCACCGCATCAAGTTTTTCAGACACATTGTCGGGTTGATTCTGCTTTCTGCATTTGTGAGCGCGGCTTTGAGTCTTTTAGGTTCCTCCTGTTTCTTCGAGCTCGCCGGTTTGGGGCCGGCGAGCATTTTTATTTCCCAAACAAACAGGATCGATCATTTCTCGTACTGGATGACGATTCCCTTCGCGCCGACCGCCCAGCCGTACTTTTTCACGAAATAGAGTCCGTAAAGGCTTTCGCCGGTGCCGCTTGAGACCTGCGACCAGGTTTTGCCGCGATCGTTCGAGCGCAGGATGATCCCGCCGTGACCGACGATCACACCATTCTTGTCGTCGGCGAAATCAACGCGCATGAACATGCCGGTATGCCCCGTTTTGACCGACTCCCAAGTCGCCCCGCCGGTCTCGGTCCGCAGGATCGTCCCCTTCGAGCCGACCGCGTAGCCCTCATATTCATCCCTGAAATCGACGTTGAACAATTCCGTCGTCGTTCCCGAACGTTGCGCCGAAAAGCTCGCGCCGCCATCGTTCGAAGACAGGATGATGCCGCCGTCGCCGACGATCCAACAGCGGGACGTTCCCACAAAATCGAGATGGAACAGCTCTCTTTTCGAAGGAACGACGACGCGTTGCCACGATTCGCCGCCATTGTCGGTGCGCATCACCAGCGAGTCGATGACCCGGTTTTGCTTGTTGAGCAGCGAGCCGACGACTATCCCGCGTTTCTTGTCGGCAAACTTGATGCTCAGATACTCGGGGACCGCTCCGCGGAACTCGTTCGGGCGGTTTATCTGTGTGACCTGCCAGGTCTCGCCGCCGTCGCGGGTGATGTACATCCGCCGGCCGGCCACCAGATATCCGTTGTCCTCGTTGCGGAAGAAGATCTCGTTGATCGTATCGCTTTCGCCGATGTCCCGCTTCGTCCAATTCCGTCCGCCATCGTACGTAACGGCCAGATAACCGTCGTCACCGGCGATCCAACCCTTGTCGGATGAAGTGAAATAGACGGTGACCAGATCCGAACCGCCGTTCGCGCGGTTGATCTTCCACGAAGTCTGGGCGGCGCAGACCTGAACCGCGATCAAGATGATAAACGTCAAAAAAAGTCTCATAAGCATGGTTCCCCGTGACCAGCAAACCCCAAAAAGATAGGTGAAATTTATTCAATCATAACTGCCCGACGAATAAATTTCACCTTCTCTGATGGCGAGCCCGTGTTCGGGGTTCGTCACAATTTACTTCGAGATCCGGTAAACCTTGCCTTTCCAGACAAGCGTAACGTCCTCTCCGAGCGACAGATACTGCGCCAGTTCCTTATCGGACGAGAGGAGATCGAAGTACTCGGACGACATGAATTTGAGCTTGACTTCGGGCAGTTTCGCGGTCTCCTTGAACTCGCCGTCCACCCACGCTCCGTTCTCGAGATAGAACGTCTTCACGCCGATCTGCTTGACGACCTTTACGCCGCCGACGACGAATCCGTCCTCGTCGGAAGTCGTCTTGAGCGCTTCCTGTTTCTCCTTGGCGTCCTTGCTCGCCATCACCGCTCCCTGCCCGGTACTTTCGAGCATTCTCGATTTCGCGGCCGGTGCGGGCTGGCGGCGGATGTCGCTGCGGACTTCGGAGCCGTCGGTCGCGAGATAGGACGTATACGGAGTGACGATCCCGTAGCGTGTTCCGAGATCGACGATCTCGTCTCGCAGTTCCTTGTTCTCGCCGTTCGTCCGAACCTGCTCGATCAGCCAACCGACGCGCCTCGTCGCCCACAATCGCGGCAGAAAATCATTCTCTTCAGCGCGCAGCGGAAACTCGATGTTCCGGTATTCGAAACTGCGCGGGTCCTTGCCGGACCTTCCTCTGAGCCGGATCGTGATGTTCTTCAGATCGTTGACGTTCCGATAGCGGCCGATGACCGACATCTGCGTACCCTTGAAGAGATCGGTAAACTTTCGCGGGTACAGGAGATCCGTCTGGACGCCGCCGAAATCGAGTTCGAGATCGGTCAGAACCGGCGAACTCACCTTCGCGAAGAAGTTCGAGACCTTGACCTCGAGATCTTCGCTCGGCTCGACGTAATCGGCGGTTCCGCCGTTCTCGGATGCGAGTTTGTCGAGCAACGTCGTGTTGACGTCGTATCCGACGCCGAAATTGAACATCCGCAGGCCCGAGACCTTGATCTCGGCGGCGTTGCTGATGATCTTGGCGACGTTGCGCTCGCCGATCGTCGGCAGGCCGTCGGTGAGGAAGACAAGCATCTTCGGGCGGTCCGACGAATCGAACTGCCGGAGGGCGGCGCGCAGCGTGTCGTTGATGTTCGTTCCGCCGTTCGGCGTCAATCGTTTGACGAATTCCTCGCCGCGGCGCTTGCCGTCGGAATTGGCGGCGATCAGGCCGCCTTCCATCAAATGTTCCTCCCCGGCGAAGTTGATGACGTTGAACCGGTCGCCTTCACGCAGCGTCTGGATCCCGAAAAGCAGCGCGTTCTTTGCCTTGTCGAGCTTGGTTCCGGTCTTGCCGCCGGACGATGCGTTCTCGGCCATCGAGCCCGAAGTATCGACGACGAAAACGATGTCCTTGTTGACGATCGTCCGCTCGGCCAGTTCATCCTTCGGCGAAAGCTGAAGCATGAAATAGCCGTCCTTTCCGGCTTCGCGATAGGTCATCAGCGACATCCCGAAGTCATTGGACGACAACCCGTAAAAGAGCTGGAAATCGGTATCGTTGCCCTTCGCTTCGAACGAAACGGTCGCCGCATTCTCGCCGCGGTTCCGGACGTCGATCTGATGCGACGGCGAATAGATGTTGCGAAGCGCCTCGCGTCCCTTGATCTCGATCTTCCCCGAAACGGTGCCGAACTGCTGGACGGGGCGAGTCGGACCGACCCGGTCGTCCAATGCCCTGATCGGCTGGTTCGCCCAGACATTACGGCCGGTCCCGAGCGGATAACGGTACGAAACCGTCCCGGATTCGGCCTTCAGTACCTGCGTGTAGGTCAGTTCGAGCTTTTTGTCGGAATTCGGCGGGATCGGGAAGATCGATGCCTGGAAAAGATCCTTTCCGGCATACTCGAGCAATCCGGGATCGCGTTGACGGCGAACGATCTCGTCGTAGATCCGCCGCGCTTCTTCCCGCGTACGCACCTCGCCGACGAGTTTCTTTCCGTTCTCCCAGATCGCGAATTCCGAGATCGACGCCGATTCGGGGATCGGGAAAAAGTACGTTCCTTCGAGCGTGTACGGCGTGTCGTTGCGAAAGACCTGCGTGACGTGCGTCGTCGCGACCTGACCGTCGATCTTCGTATCGAGCTCGATCGATTTGACCGGCAGCGCATTCGGCAAAGGCACCGGGCGCGGCGGGATCGGACGGCACGGACGGACGTCACAGATGATCGGCACGATCACCCCCTGCGCCCGCACGACGGCTGTAAATCCAATGGAGAGAACGAATACGGCGAAAATGCTGAATAGGGATCTGAATTTCATAAAGTCTCCGAAGGCCGTATCGGCCAAAGTGGTCAACTTATGAACGAAGCGCCGGACACGTTCTTGCATGCCCGGCGCCTTTATTTTCACTGATTTGCATCAAAAGTTCATTGCTGATCGGGTTCGTCCGAAAGCGAATCGTCGATGTCCTTTTCGAGTTTCGTCCTGAGTTTTTCCACGAGCTGCTGCGCCCGCTGTACGCTCTGTTCCAATCCTGATCTCACGGTCTGAATATCGGTCAGCAGCGTCTGCAAGTTCGTGCGTTCCACCTCGAGATTTTTCTTGCGAATGTCCCTGAGTTCTTCGGGACGAAGCGTTCCGGCGAAAGCGATCTGGCGATCGATCATTTCCGGGCGCATGTCGATGCTCAGCTGATCGAGCCGCGTCTTGATCGTGTTTTCCTTTTCGATCGCGTCATAAAGCTGTTTGCGCAGTGTCTCGGCGCGCTGTTCGGCACGCGTCAGAATGTCGAGATTCAGCAGGAGTCGTTTTTGCTTGTCGTCGGCGTTTTCCGGCTTTTTGCCTTCGATCGCGATCAGCCGCTGACTCAGTTCCTCGAGGCGCTTGACGATCGCGTCCAGCTTCTGGTCGGTCGTTTCGGGTACAACTTGCGGCTGCTGTTCCGTTTGCGGGGTTTGATCGGTCTGGCCGAGGATGATCTGCTGGCTTTGATTCTTGTAAAGATCGGCCTGCGTGATCGTCGGATCCGACGCCGGTTTGCGCGTCGGCTTCTTCTTGGTCTGCGCCTGCGACGGAACCGCCAATGCGATCACCAAAGCAAATGTTACGAGCAGACAAAAGTATAATGATTTCATGACTTTACTTCTTCTTCTCTTCGTCTGACGGCTTTTCGGGAAGCCGCAGTCCGTTGTCCTTTTTGTCGGGTATGAGATCGCCGGTGAAAAATTCGATCGCGTTCTTCCCGGCGCCGACAAACGGTATCGCGTCGAGTCCCGAATTCAACAGTCCCTTGATCAGTCCCTTGCGACGGATGTCATAACCAACCAGTCCAAGAGCGACGGCGGTTCCGACATACGGGACGGCGCGGGCCGCGCGCCTCGCGGCCATCCAGCCGCCCGCTTCGACGGCTTTTCGCTTGATGCTTTTCTTCTTCTCTTCCACCATTCGTGCCCGATCGCGACTTACTTGATTTTTGAGATGGTAAAAGCATACTCTACCTTTGCACGCGCGTTCCAGATAAAAGTTCCTGATCTATGCCTCTCCGCATCGACAAAATATCCAAACGGTTCAATGACAAATGGGTCCTTCGCGACATCGAATTCGAGGTCGGCGAAGGAGAGATCTTCGGGATCTTCGGGGCGAACGGAGCCGGAAAATCGGTATTGCTCCGCATCATCACCGGCAAGGAAAAGTCGAACGGCGGCAGCGTCGTCTCCGACTCGGGTCGGTTCGCGGTTTTCGAAATGCCCAAACCGTCCGTTTTCGGATCACTGCTTGGAAAGTCGGATGCTCCGGACTACGCCGATCGGGCACGCAACCTCGAGAACTTCGCCGAGACGAGTGACGGCGTGCTGATCCTCGATGAGCCGTTCTACGGACTCGACGCGCCGGTCAGGCACGAAGCGGTCAGGAAACTGCGGGAAACGGTCGCGGCCCGGGGGCTGACCGTGATCCTTGCAACGCATCATCCGCAGGTTGTTTTCGAAACCTGCGACCGGGCGTTGATCCTTTACGATCGCGACGTGGTCCAAACGGGCACGCCGCGTGAACTGTACGAACAACCCGTGTCAGTCGCGGCGGCGGCGGCGCTCGGTCAGATCAATCTGATCGAGGCCCGTCGGCTGTCGAAATCGGATACGGAAATACCGGAATTCCACACGATCGCCGGGGAACATCGGGTCTTCGCCCAGAAGACCGAAAAACGATTGCTCGGAGCGATCAATCGCAACGTTTCACTGGCGATCCGCCCGGAGCACGTCTCGATCTCGTTCGGCGCCTCGTTTCCCGAAGACAATTTGCTGCGCGCCACCGTCACCGAAGTCAACTATCGCGGCGGCACGACGCTCGTCGGCCTTGATGCCGGCGGACTCGAGCTCAAGGCGCTGGTGCTGCGGCTGGTCGGATTGAATATCGGTGACGAATGCATGGTCGGGCTCCCGCCCGACCGTATCATGGTCCTCAGCAACTAGCTGGTCCCAAAAAATCTACGGAACGAACACGTTCGGAACCGAAAGGTCACCGGCCGATCCGAACTGCTGGATCTGGAGTCCGGCGGTCGAGCGCTGCACGTACCAGACGCCGGTCGACGGCCTGAACACCGCAAAATCGAACTTGCCGTCACCGTCGTAATCGCCGGGCGAAGGAACGTCCGTACTGATCCCGAACGGCGCCGAGAAGAACGAAAAGTCCTCGCTCCGCAGAACGTACCAGGTGCCGGTCGACGGCCTGAAGAACGCACCGTCCGCTTTGCCGTCGCCGGTGTAATCGCCGGGAACGATCTTGTCGGATGAAGTTCCGAAGGTGAACGCGAATACTGAAGCGTCGCCGCTCCGGCGGATCCACCACTGCCCGAGCGACGGTCGGTAGATCGCGATGTCCGCCTTGCCGTCGCCGTCGTAATCGGCGACCGCCGGTACATCGGTCGAGATGCCGAACGAAAGGATCGTCGTGCCGCCGCCCGAGTTGGAGATATACCAGGTCGAATTCGAAGGCCTGAAGATTCCGGCATCGGCCTTGCCGTCACCGTCGAAATCATACGGTAGCGCGATGTCGCCCGACGCGCCGAACGGGAACGAATAGTACGACGAATCCTCGCTCCGAAGGACGTACCAGGTTCCGTTGCGCCAGAATGCGACGTCCGTCTTGCCGTCGCCCGTGAAATCAGCGGGGACGAGCCGGTCGCCGGCGGCGCCGAACTGGAACGCCCGGTTGCCGCTGTCGGAACTTCGCAGATACCACCATTCGCCGACTCCGGGACGGAAGATCGAGATGTCGGTCTTGTGGTCGCCGTCGAAGTCAGCCGGGGTGTTCGCAGTCGCCACGGACTCGGAGAAGTTGTAGGCGACGAGCGCGAAATGCTGATCGGTCGCATCGGCATTTCCGAGTATTCCGTTGCCGTTGAGCGCGGCGGCGTTGATCGTGATCGTGACCGGCGTGCCGGCCGCGGTTCCCGCCGCGAGGAAGACGTTCTCGACATTGTCGATCGTGCTGTTCGATCCGCCGGTCACCGAAACTCCTCCGCTGAAGACGTTTCCGCGGTACGTATTCCCGCCGACCTGAACCGTGAGATCGAGATTGTTGACGAGCGCGGGAGTGCCGACACCCGCCGGATCGGTCCAGACGAGCGTGATGCGGAAAGGCTTTGACGCGTTCGCCACCGTGCCCGAATAGACGACGTTCTCGCCGGGATTCGAGAATTCAACGGTCTGATTCACGCGTTTGATCGGGACGGACGCGTCGAACATGCTCTTCATGTGGATCCGTCCCCAGCCTTCATTGCCGTTCGGGATCGTCGCCGTGTTCGTGATCGAACCGTTCATTTCCTGGCCGCTGTTGATCACCGCCGCCTTGATCAGCGCCGGGCTCGGGTTCTGGCCGGAGTTCGAATTCTTCCAAAACTGCGTGAACAAGGCCGCCGCACCCGCGACCTGCGGCGCCGCATGCGACGTTCCGATGCTGTAGACGTGGTTGGTTTCGAAACAGCTCGTGACCGACGTGCAGTCTCCGGCCCGCCCGCCGGTAATGTACGAACCCGGAGCAGTGATGTCCGGCTTGACGCGTCCGTCCGACGTCGGGCCGCGGCTTAATGAACTTCTGAGGTCCTCCATGTTGTCGGCGTTCGTCGCGTTTAGTTCGGTGCGAATATTCTCGGAATTTGCGACGACGATCGAGTTTTTCGACGCCTTCGGCCGCGTCAGCGTTCCGGTCGACGGTCCGCTGTTTCCCGCCGAAAAGACAAGCGTGATCGGATCGATCGTGCCGGCGGTCGAGGCGTCCTGAACGAATCCGTCGAACTGCGCCGTGTACGAATCGTAAACGTTGCTGTTCGTGCCGTTCCCCCAACTGTTGTTCGAGATGCTGCCGGCGACCGAATTCGGGCCGTTCGTCGTGACCGTGTGGTGTACGCGAGCGCTTCGGTTCCGGTGTAGCCCGAAACCAGCATCGGGATGTTGATGATGTTCGAGGACGGAGCGACGCCGAGTCCGTAGTTGTAGCCCGTCGGATCGAGATTGCCGAACGGCGTGTTGCCGGCGATGATCGTCGCGTTCAGATGCCCGTGTCCGCCGGTCGCGCCGGAAGCCGCGCCCCGAAGCGGCCCGTCGACGGTATTCGCCGACGTCAGATAGAAGCCGCCGACACCGGGGATCGAAACGCCGTCATCGACCATCGAGATGGTAACGTTCGCGCCGTTGACACCAAATTGCGAAAGCGGATTGTAACCCGGTGCGGACAAGACGGTGCTGCTGGTGTAATTGCCGGCGACGATCTGCGCTGCGCGTTCGTCCTCGATCACCGGGCGTCGGTACTCGTCGACGCGGACGACTTCGGGAATTTCGGCGAGCGCGGCCAACGATCCGACCGGCGCCTCGATTCGAAGAACGTTGAAGAAATTGGCCGCAAGCCTGATCCGGTTCATGATCCGGATCCCGCCGATCGATTCGACGGATTTCGCCGTCGATTCAAGATCCGCGCGGCGGAAGACGGCGACGTCGAACATCGCCCGACCCGTATCGGCTTCGCCGGCAAATTGCCGCACCTGAGCCGAGAGTTTTGCTTCGGGCGTATAGCGGCCGACCCAGCGGACGCGCGAATGGCCGGCTATGCGCGCGATCGCGGAGTTCTCGGCGACGACGAAAAATGCCTGGTGCGGAACGTACTGCAAAACCTCGCCGCCGGCGTCTTCGATGTCTTTGAGAAGTTCGTCGGTCGCGATCGTTCCGAGTTGGACGATGAAATAACCTGA
>JAKOSS010000673.1 GCA_029777145.1 Acidobacteriota bacterium
ACTCGGCCGGTTCATCATCGACGGAATCCTGATCGGTGCGTCCCTGTCGGTCGAAACGACGGCCAAGGGCCTGAATTTCGCGCCTTCAAACGTCAACGCGACACAGCCGGTCAATATCATCACGATAACCGCCTCGAACGCAAACCTGACGTTCAAGACGCGTTAGATCCGGTCGGAAATTATGAAAGCGGACGATGCTCTTGCGCCGTCCGCTTTTTCGATCTCGCGTTAGCCGATTCGTGTTATTCGTGAGTTTCGGCCGGGAACGAATCGGTTTATCGGACATTCCAGGAGCTTAAGACAGATTACGGATTGGAAGATTTTGCCCGCGAATCTTGGCCGATGAGCGCGAATCAGGCACCGGGCTCTGAACTCCCGACGTCAGACATCAAAGGCCAATCTGGAAAACGTACGCGATTTTGCGCCAATTCGCGGGCGAATTTCTCTGTCGCTCAATCCGGGTTTAAGCCACGAACTTGTAGCCAAGGCCGTGAACTGTCTGAATGAATTGGGGATGCTTTGGATTTTCCTCGAGTTTCTGGCGAAGCCAAGCGACGTGAACGTCAACCGTGCGGGTCGACGGCATTGCATCGTAGCCCCAAACCTCGTCGAGCAAATGATCACGTGAATGAACTGCGCCCCGGTTCTCGATCAGAAACTGCAGAAGTTTGAACTCCATCGCGGACAACTCGATGCGCTGTCCCGACCGTGAGACCTCGGCTCGCCTGAAATCGATCGCAACGTCGCCGAATTCGAACGAAACATCCGGTGTTTGGGACGCACGGGGCGCGCGACGGAGCAGCGCCTCGACCCTCGCGAGCAATTCCATCACCTCGAACGGCTTTGTCAGATAATCGTCGGCCCCGAGCTTGAGTCCGAGCACTTTATCGATCGTCTCGCCCTTCGCCGTGAGCATCAGGACGGGTGTTTGCACGTTTCGCTGGCGCAGATCGCGGCAGACATCGTAGCCGTTCTTCTTTGGCAGCATCACGTCGAGAATGATCAGATCGAAGTTCTTGCCGAGCGCCAGCGAAAGGCCCGACTCGCCGTCAGCGGCGCTCTTGACCGAAAACCCCTCGCTCTCGAGCCGGTCGGTCAAGGTCAGGATCAGCCCTTCTTCGTCTTCGATCAGGAGAATGTTCATTCCATTTTCGATTTGCGATTTGCGATTGCCGTATCGATGCGTTTGCAAAAGCCTTGATCAAGCAGTCGAGCTGACGGTTGGGCGTAATCGCAATTCGAAATTCGCAAATACCTAAAGAGTGATCGTAAACCGGCTTCCCTTTCCGGGTTCGCTTTCCACGCTTATCCGTCCGCCGTGCGCTTCGATCGTTTCCTTCACAAGGCTCAGACCCAGCCCGTTGCCATGAATTTGGTCGTCGACGACCGATTTCGCGCGGTAAAAAGGCTCGAAAATGTGCTTCAGGTCCTTTGATTCGATTCCGACTCCGCGATCGACGACCGCGATCGTTACGCCGCCGTCGATACGTTCGGCCTCGACGCGCACCCAGCGCGAACCGTTCGAGTACTTCTGTGCGTTGACGATCAGATTCTGGATCGCCTGTGAAAGCGCGTTCTTGTCGACTATGATCGTCGGCATTTCCGGCTCGATCCAGACCTCGATCTCAAACCCGCGCTCGTCGAGCATCGGCCGCGTCTGCTCGACCGCGTCGGCGACGATCTCGCCGGGCGAAACCGGGCGCTTGTCGAACGTCCGTTTGCCTGACCGCGCACCGGCGAATTCGAGGATCTGCTCGACCATCGCCGAGAGCTTTCGCCCCTCGCCTTTTATTAATTCACCGTAGCGCGAGATCTGGTCGGGTTCGCGCGCGACGCCGTCCGCGAGATTCTCGCTCGCCGAATAAATGACAGCCAGCGGCGTGCGGAACTCGTGTGAGACGCTTGAGACGAAATCGACCTGGCGTTGGGCGAAAAGCCGCGCCCGTTGCGATGAAACGAACACCGTCAGCACCGACGCACCGATAAGTCCGAGGATCCCGAACCCGATCGCGAGATTCTGGCGGCGTTGTCCCGCGATGTACGCGTCGATCGATCCTGACGAATGTTCGACGTTCAGCTTCCACGGACCGTCGGGTTTGGGGATGATCGAGTTTCTCAGTTCCGTCCGCGGCTTGATGTTCTCGGTAAGGACTTTGACGTCGACCTTCTTGTTCGCGTCGGTGCTTCCTTCCGGAGCCTTTGTTCGGGTTTCCAGACGCTCGGTGGTGCTGAAAACGATGCTCCGCTGAACACCGGCCGCTTTCGGCATAACCTCGCGGTTCGAGTAAAAGACGAAACTGTCGCTGACCAGATCGAAAAGCGATGCCGTCTGGTCCGGCGCGGTTGTCGGCCGCGTTTCAAAAACGGTCGTTCCGTCCTTTCTGGTCACCGAAACGTCGTACGCCGCGCCCTCGTCCGGCGAGAAGTACTTCTTGACCAGATCGGCGATCACGCCATCCCGGATCACGTCGCCTTCAAGTTCGATGATCAGGAATCCGCTCTTTTTCGGCAGCCTCGTTTCGAGCGGAGCCGTCGGAGATTGATCGCTGACCGTCCGGACGACGATGGTGCTGAGGCGGTCGTGAATCTCATGGATCGGCATCACGAGCGCCGGAATGTCATCAGCGACCGTGGCCGTTTCGCCTTCGGGTTTCAAATTCGCCCGCAGCGAGGCCAGTTCCGGCGGAACACTCGCCGGCACGAACGTGCGCCCCGACGGATCGTAGACGAACGTCGTGTCCGACTCGAAATCGAGGTAAACGAACCGCTTGATCAGGTTCGGATAAGCGGTGCGCTGCCGCCAAAAATCGTATCGGGCGGCGAATTCGGCCCAATTGTGCTCGTGCCAATCCTTTTCCGGCAGCT
>JAKOSS010000674.1 GCA_029777145.1 Acidobacteriota bacterium
CATCGATTAGGCGCAATGGTTTCATAAAGCTCGACGAACGGCTTCATCGTCTTTGGCCGTTCCGTGGTCAATTAATTCAGTAAATCCCGATCTGCGTCAAATCCTTCGAGGTGTAGATCTTCGACTGGCATTTCGAATGATTCAGCCTGGCTTACTAACAACGACATTACTTCGTAGTAAGCCATCCAACGGCCGGATTGGAACTCTTCGCTATCTGTGCCCTCCGCGGTTTTGCGGGCACTTTTCGCTTCCATCGCCCTTTCCCGAAGGTGATAACCGAGGTCGAACAGGTAATTCTTGTGAAGGTCGCTCATTTTTGATTTCTTATTAGCTCTTAAACCGAAGATAACCCACGATCTTCCGCGTATCATCCGTTAAATTCGAAGCCGTCCAGGACACCCGCATTGTATTTGATTCAAAATGCGGCTTCAAGAAAATTTTGAATCTCAGACTCGGTCATCGACCTTCGTGTAAACTTCGTGCGGCTTCGTGGATATGATCGTCACCCCGTCCGCTCCGCGGACTCAGTTCGCAAGCGCCACATCGCAAAATGCGATTTCTCATTGAAATCGTCATCGCATTATGCGATAAAGACATCGGGGAATATGATCGATGCGAATCATAAGCGAACGAACCTTACGGAGATTCACGGTTACACACGCGTCGTCGCGATCCGCTATCAACGAGTGGATCAGGACGTCCGGGCGGCTGATTGGAGCAATCTTGTTGACATCAAACGCACGTTCAACAGCGCCGACAAGTATCGAGAATGCATTGTGTTCAATGTCGGTGGCAATAACTTTCCGGTGATCGCGATGATCGCCTTTCGCATCAAGGTCGTGTTCATCCGAGCGGTCCTCACGCATCGTGACTACGATCGCAACGAGTGGCGGTCGGATTGTGAAAGCTGAGTGAGGTATCAAATGACATACGACCTGAAAGCGTACGGAAAATTGTTGGCGGAAACGCTGCCGGCCGTGATTGAATCAGAAGATGAATACAACAGACTGGAAGAAGTCTTCAATCGACTGATCTCCAAAGGCGAGGATCGCCTGTCGCCGGAGGAAACAAGGTTGCTGGCGCTATTGGCTACACTTTTGGAAAGCTACGAAAGTACGCGTCTTTCCGAGCTGCCGGACTCATCGCCGTTGGTGCGGTTGAAATTCCTGATGGCAGAGAACAACCTGCGTCAGAAAGACGTCGTCGATATTTTCGGCAATCAGAGCGTCGCTTCCGAAGTACTCAGCGGGAAACGAAACATCGCACGCCAGCACGCGATCCGGCTGGCAGAACGATTCTCGGTTTCAGCGGATCTTTTTATTTGATCGGCGGCAAAGAGAATTAGCTTATGACACTTCAAAAAAACAGTGTGGCGGTCGTGTCGGGCGCCGGATCGGGGATTGGGCGGGCATTGGCCATGCGGCTCGCGGCCGAGGGCATCTCGGGACTCGCGATCGCCGATGTCAACGCCGAAGGCCTCGCGGAAACGGCGGGAATGATCGAGGGCGGCACGAAGTTGACGACGCACGTCATCGACGTCGCGGACCGCGAAGCGATGCGGGCATTCGCCGACGAGGTCGTTCGCGAGCACGGCCGCGTGACGCACGTCATCAACAACGCCGGAGTCGCGCTCGGCGGCACGGTCAGCGAGGTTTCGATCGACGAGATCGAGTGGCTGATGGGCGTGAACTTCTGGGGCGTCGTCCACGGAACGATGCTCTTTCTTCCATATCCCAAAAAAGAGCCGGTCGCGCACGTCATTAACATTTCGAGCATATTCGGGATGGTCGCACCGCCGGGCCAGGCCGCCTATTGCGCGAGCAAGTTCGCCGTCCGCGGATTTACCGAGGTGCTCCGGCACGAGCTCGAAGGCACCAACATCGCCGTCTCCGTGGTGCATCCCGGCGGCGTCAAAACAAACATCGCCAACAACGCGCGGATCGCCGAAAATACCATCCATTCGCCCGACGAGATCGAGCGACGGCTCGCGCGGATGAACCACAATCTCTCGACGACGACTCCGGCCCGCGCCGCCGAGATCATCGTCCGCGGGATCAAGAAACGCAATCCGCGGATCACCGTCGGGCCTGACGCGAAGATAATGAGCCTGATCCAACGGCTCTTTCCGAAGCGGTATTTCGCGATCGCCAACACGATCACCGGCGGCAAGCTGTCGGAGACTTAGCATTCCAGGATTCCAACATCCCAAGATTCCAAGATTCCAAGATTCCAAGTTGCGAGTTCCTTGCGCGGCGGAATCGATCGTTCAAAGCTCGCGTCATTTCGCGTTCATTTCGCTTTACTTCGCGGTCGGTTTTTGTTTCCTTTGTGTAAACTTCGTGTAACTTCGTGGATATTTGATTTTTCCACGAAGGGACGCGAAGAACCACGAAGATCTCCTCTCCGGAGCTCACACTCATCACCGTTCCCGCTCGCGCTGCGAGCGTGCCCGTTACTGCGTGCAGGGCTCTACATTGAATTCCGATCGACTACGAACTCCCGACTCTGGACTCCCGACTCCCGACTCCCGACTCTGGACTCCTGACTCCCGACTCTGAACTCCCGACTCCCGACTCCCGACTCTGGACTCCTGACTCCCGACTCTGAACTCCCGACTCCCGACTCCCGACTTTTGTACCAATCCGCAATCATTTATCCTGTCAACGATGTCCTCGCTCGGCTCATTTTTCAAAGAATCGACGGCGCTCGTCGACGCCGAACTCGACCGGCTGATCCCGACGTCGCCAGCGCGGCTTTATGACGCCGTCCGGTGGAGCGTCTTCGCCGGCGGGAAGCGTTTCCGCCCGGCGCTTTGTCTCGCCGTCGGTCAGGCATTCGGCGCGCCCGATTCGAAACTGATCGCGACCGCCGCCGCGATCGAGATGATCCACACGTATTCGCTGATCCACGACGATCTGCCGGCGATGGACGACGACGATCTCCGACGCGGACGCGCGACGTGCCA
>JAKOSS010000675.1 GCA_029777145.1 Acidobacteriota bacterium
CGGATTCGAAAAGGACGCACTGATGGCGCGCTGCCGCGAACTCAAGACACGTGCAGAATTTCCGCTCAAGGCGATCGTCGTCTGCTCGCCGGCGAACCCGTCGGGCAAGGTGATGTCGCAGCTCGAACTCGAAGCGATCGGCGCCGTCGCGCAGGAACTCGACCTGCTCGTCATCTCGGACGAAGTTTACGAACATTACGTTTCGGAAGAGCATCCGCATGTTCCGATCGCGACGCTTCCGGGACTGTGGGACCGGACGATCACCGTCAATTCGTTCTCGAAATCTTGGAACATTTCCGGCTGGCGCCTCGGATATTGCTACGGCAAGGGCGAGCTTGTGCAGAAGGTCAACAACGCCGCGAACGTCGTTTACGTCTGTCCGGCGACGCCGCTGCAGGCCGCGCTCGCGAAGGTTTTGATGGCGACGCCGGGATACTACACGGCGCTGCGCGGCAGATTCGAAGAGAAGCATAAATTCGTTTCGGGAGCGCTGACGGAACTCGGATTCGAGATCATGAACACCGGATCGTCGTTCTACCTTTGGTCGCGGATCCCCGAGCAGTTCTCGGACGCGCTGAAGTTCAACGAAATGCTGATGGAAAAGGCCGGCGTCGGAATGGTCCCGGGAAGCGCTTTTGCCGACTCGGATACCTGGGACGCATATGTTCGGATATGCATCGCCCGCGAGGATTCGATCCTCGAAGGCGCGATGGAGAAACTTCGCGGCGTTTTGGGGAGATGATTCCAGAGATTCCAAGGATTCCAAGGATTCCAAGATTCCAAGATTCCAAGGGATCCAAGATTCTAGGGAATCCAAGATTCCAGAGATTCTTGGAATGCGCCACAGGCGCCTGGAATCTGGAATGCGCCAACGGCGTCTGGAATCCTGAAATGCGCCACCGGCGCTTGGAATGCTAGCTATCCTCTTCAGAATATTCGGCTACGGACTCGGAACCGCCGTTCTTTTCATCGGCGGACTTTACGGGTACGTCGCGATGCAGACGGGAATCCCGGCATCCGACAAAGAGATCTTCAAAGAACTTCCGAAGCGGACGCTCGTCATCGCCCATCGCGGCGGCGGCGGACAATTTCCCGAAAATACGGTCTACGCTTTCGAGCGATCGGCTGCTCTCGGCGTCGATATTCTCGAGATGGATGTTCACGAAACGTCCGACGGCGCGCTCGTCGTCGTGCATGATTCAAAGGTCGATCGGACGACCGACGGTTCGGGCGAGGTCCGGAAGATGACGCTCGACGAAGTCCGCAAGCTCGACGCCGGTTTCCGGTTCACGACCGACGGCGGCGCGACGTTCCCGATGCGCGGCAAGGGAATCCGGATCCCGACGCTTCAGGAAGTCTTCGACGCGCTTCCCGACAAACTGTTCAACATCGAAATGAAGCCCGAGTCGGAGACGATGCCGGCGGCACTTTGTTCGCTCGTCCGCGAGCGGTCGCTCGCGACCCACGTCATCGTCGCTTCGGCCAGTCGCTCCAATCTTGAACGCTTCAGATCCGCTTGCCCCGAGGTCGCTACGTCAGGAAGTTTCACGGAAGTCACGAAATTCCTCGTTTACGAAAAATCGGGCCTCGGCGCGTCGTACAGCCCTGATTTCAGCGCGATCCAAACGCCGACGAGAATCCGAAATATCGATTTCGTCACAGCCGATTATCTCGCCGCCGCGCACAAACTCAACGTCGAAGTTCACGTCTGGATCATCAACGACCCGGCCGACATGGAACGGCTGATCGGACTCGGCGTCGACGGCATCATGACCGACTATCCCGAACGATTGCTCAAAGTCGTCAACAGCTCCGCGAATTAGTCCGAAAACTCGTCACGGACGCCTCGCGCCGACTGTTTTTCGGTCGCCCGTAAGTGATACATTAGAACCTGATAACCCAATTGAAGATCCTTCAAACAAGGCGAAAAAACTATGAAAAAGATATCCGTCCTGCTGCTTCTCCTGAGTTTTCTGATCAATGTTCCGCTGCTTCGCGCGGACGAGGGAATGTGGACCTTCGACAACCCGCCGCTCAAGCAATGGAAAGAACGCTACAACTTCGATCC
>JAKOSS010000069.1 GCA_029777145.1 Acidobacteriota bacterium
ACCAGGTTGGAAAGCGTCTGATTGACAAGAGCCGGACGGGTGACCTTGATGACGATCGTTTTTGCGTCAGGTGTCTCGATCGACGTGATATGCGGGACGAGCTTGGTCTTTTTCTCGGGAGATGTCTCGTCGGGCACGCTCTCGAAGAAGCTCAACCGCTTTGATCCCTGACCGGCAAACATCGTATCAAAAGTGTACTTGACGTCAGTCGAGGTCAGCGGATTGCCGTTTTGGAATTTGATTCCATCCTTCAAGGTGTACGTGATCGTCACATTGTCGTCGCCGATCTTGTAGTCACCTATCTCGCCGACGTATTCGAATTTCTCGTTCTTCTTGATCAGCGAATTGAAAATAAGCGTCCGGACACGATCGTCTGCCGCCGTCGAGCCCGTTCCCGTAAGGGTGTCGAGGCTCCCGAACTTTTCCGAAAGCGCGATCGTCACGGAATTCCCCCCGCGCTCCCGGCAGGCTATCCCCGGAATGACGAAAGTTATTGCAAATAAAAGAATTAATAGCCGCCCCGAAAAGCGCATTATGATTTCCTCCGAATGATTAAAGTCGCTTCTTCAGTTCTCCGATCTGCCCGGAGATCCGGGCGATCCGCGTTTCGTCGAACGGTGTCGGCGGCGCAATGAGATTCTTGATCGCGGCGATACGTTGCAGGGAAGCGTCGATGCGGTCTTCCATGATCTCTCCAGCGCGCACGGCGTCGAGAACGGCATGGAATGCGGTCCTGATATTTTCCGGATCATTGCAGATCGCGAGCATGTCGGCGCCCGCCGCAACAGCCATCACGGCGGCTTTGCCAATCCCGTAATTTCGCAGGATCGCGCCCATTTCAAGATCGTCGGTGACGACCAGACCCTTGAATCCCATCGTTGCGCGCAAAAGTTTGGAGACGAAGTTAAAACTCAGTGAAGACGGTAAAAGTTTGCCATCCGCGTCCCGTTCCTGCAAGTCGAGACCGGGAAAGGCCGCATGGCCGACCATAACGCAATGGACGCGCCCTTCATTGAAGTGCGTCCGATAAGGCGCAAGGTCGATTTCCGACAGCTCTTCGAACGTCAGGTCGACCACCGGCAACTCTTCATGGGAATCAACCCGGATCGCTCCGAGGCCGGGGAAGTGCTTTGCGCAGCCGAGAATGCCTCCGCTTTGAAGTTCATCGAGAAATGCGCCCGACAATTCTGTCGCAGCGGCGACGTCGTTTCCGAACGCACGCGAATAGAGTCCGTTGTCCGATCGTTCGCGCGCCGGCGTGACGACATCGACCACCGGCGCGAAATTCATGTTGAAACCCAGCATCCGGACGAGTTCGGCGGTGAGCGACGCGAGCTCGCTTGCGTCAGCCACGGTGCGCAGGGAAGCGGCGGACGGCATCGGCTCAGCGATTCGCCGGAGCCGGTCGACAAGCCCGCCTTCCTGATCGAGACTGAGCAGCGGTTCGATCGGGAGCGCCGCTCGCAATGAATCGAGCAATTCGCGGGTCGCAGCCGCTTCGCGGATGTTTCGCGCGAAGAGACAGACCCCGCCCGGCGAAATCTCGCCGGCAAGTTCTTTCGTCAGATCGTCGAAGTTCGGTCCGGGAATCCCGATGAAGAAAAGCTGACCGATTTTTTTCTCGAGGGGAAGAGAAAGTATCGTTTCCATTTGCGGCTCCAATTGTAACAAAACCTAAAGCACTTCTTAAAGTGTCTGCCTGTCGACACTTAAAGTGGATTCTCGAACCGTCGAAATTTTGCTTTCCGACGCGAAAACGAAGAAAATCAAGAACTGCAGCCAACCAAAACTTAATGTGGAGCGTTAACCATGAGACTTCTTCTGCCGGCGATCCTGACCCTGACCATTTCGGTCTCAGCGCAAGTCCCGTGTGCGGGCGAGAAAGTGTTCGGTCCGGAACCATGCGCCGGCGACGAACTCTCGGGCGATGAAAAAGATCTGATTCGCCTGATCAATGACTACCGCGCGGCAAATCGCCTGCCCGCGGTACAGACATCAGACGCGCTCAGCGCCGTTGCGAACCGCCATCTTCTCGACATCACGCAGAACATCGGAAAGCTGACGCACGGCTGGAGCAACTGCCCGTATGATATCGCAAATCCTTCAACGTGGAACTGCATGATGGCGGCACCGGTGAGGCTCCGTTCGGGCTATACCGGAAACGGGTTCGAGAATCTGTATCACAATCTCTATGCCGCGGCGACGCCGGCGGCGGCCCTCGATGGTTGGAAGAAGAGCTATTTCCACAATGCGCTGATCCTCAATCAGGATTCCTGGAAAGCAAGCAGATTCGATGCGTTCGGTGTCGCGATCAGCGGCGGCTGGGCGGCGATGTGGTTCGGTTCGAGCCGCGATTCCGACGTCGATCTGAACAAGCAGATAAAAGGACTCGGCGTCAGTTACGACCGTGTCGTGGCAGGACTGACGGATGTATTCAAGATCGAAAAGGAGTCGACGGTCGGAGATTTCGAAAAATGGCTCGGGACCTCTGATGACAAATCCCTGGCGCTCGAGATC
>JAKOSS010000010.1 GCA_029777145.1 Acidobacteriota bacterium
GATGCCGAGCTCTACAGCATCAAGGTTCTCGGGGCCGGCGGACTCGGAGACGGACAGTCGTTCCTTGCCGGACTCGAATACGCCATCAAGAAGCGCTATCGGATCATCAACCTCAGTCTGGGAACCACGAAACCTCAATTTTTCGCGCCGCTCCATGATCTGCTCGATCGCGCCTATCAGGCCGGCTGCATCGTCGTCGCGGCCGCCAACAACCTTCCGCAGCCCTCATTCCCGTCGGTCTTCTCCTCGTCGCTGATCTCGGTCTCGAAATCGACCGAGACGGATCCGTTTCACTTTGGATTCAAGTACGGCGAGATCATCGAACTCACCGCGCCCGGTGTGAACGTCCGCACGGCCTGGCCGGGCGGCGCGCACAAAAGCCTCACCGGCAACAGTTTCGCCTGCCCGCACATCGTCGCCGTCATCGCGCTGATCCTCGAGACGAACCCGGCGCTGACGCCGTTTCAGGTCAAGTCGGCGCTGTACGCGCTCGCGGCGGAAAACGAGGCCGAGTCGCGCGAGTCCGAGCAAGGCCAGCGTTGAGTTTTCCGCGTCAAAGTGATTTGATTGAACTTGAATATGTCTTTGAACTTTCAGCTTCAGCCGCTTGAACTTCACCAATTCGATCTCGCCAACGGACTTCGTGTCGTTCTCAACAAGGATGATTCGGTCCCGGTCGTTTCGCTCGCCGTTTACTACGACGTCGGTTCGCGCAACGAGCGCGAGGGCCGCACGGGTTTCGCACATCTCTTCGAGCACATGATGTTCCAGGGTTCCGAGAACGTCCCGAAGGCCGCGCATTTCCAATACATCATGAAGGCGGGCGGGACTATGAACGGGACGACTTCGTCGGAACGTACAAATTACTACGAGACGCTGCCGGCCAACGAATTGCCGCTCGCGCTCTGGCTCGAATCTGACCGGATGCGTTCGCTCGCGGTCACCCAGGAGAATCTCGACAACCAACGCGAAGCAGTAAAGGAAGAGAAGCGGCTTCGTTACGACAATCAGCCGTACGGTGAGGTTTTCGATCTGATCAATAGGATGATCTATCGGAATTTCTCGAATTCGCATTCGACCATCGGCTCGATGGAAGACCTCGACGCGGCGACGGTTGATGACGTGCAGGAATTCTTCCGGACATATTATGCGCCGAACAATGCGGTGCTGGCGCTTTCGGGCGCGTTCGAACTTGAAGAGGTGCGATCGCTGATCGAGCGATATTTCGCATCGATACCCGCGCAGGACAGTCCGGTTCAGGTCGATGTCAGCGAGCCGGCCGAAGTCGCGGACACGTATGTTGAGTACGAGGACAAACTCGCGCCGTTTCCGGCGTTTCTGTTCGGTTGGAAGATTCCGCCGCGACGCTCGCCTGAGTTTCTCGCGCTGTATCTTGCGGGCAAGCTGCTTTACGACGGAGACAGCTCGCGGCTATACCAGAAACTCGTGAAAGGCGACGAGTCCGTGATCCAGCTGTTCGGGTTCACCGACGAGCGACGCGGTCCGTCGTCGATCTTTGTCGGCGCGATCCCGAAACCCGACCGCGATCTTTCGCAGATCCGTGAAGTGATCATGGAAGAGATCCGCGATCTCGCCCGCAACGCACCGTCGGCGGCCGAGATGCAGAAGCTTGCGAATCAATTGATCAATGACACGGTGCGCGTCAGGCAGTCGTCGATGGCGCGCGCGCAGCAGTTGGCGGAACATGCGCTGTATGACGGCGATCCTGAACTGATCAATTCGGAACTCGACGAACTGCTTGCCGTATCGGCGGACCAGATCCGCGAGGCCGTTGCGAAATACCTTGACACTGAGAACCGGGCGCTCCTCGATGTGGTCACGAAAAAGCCGGGGACGGTCTAAATTCAAGATTCAAGATTCGATAATCAAGATCAATGACCAAAGTCCTGAGATCAATACCCAAAGTTCAGCAACAACTCAAATAATGCTTGAAGAATTCAGAAAATCGGCACCGGAATCACTCGCCCCGCGGGCCTTCAACATCGCCCAGCCGGCCGAAGTTGTCCTCGCCAACGGTTTGCGGCTGATCGTATTCGAGGACAAGCGCTTTCCGTTGGTCTCGCTGCGGCTCGTGTTTCTCGCGGGTGACGCTTACGAATCCGCGGAAACGGTCGGCCTGACGTCCTCGATGGCGTCGATGCTGACCGAGGGCACGGAGAACTACTCGAGCCGCTCGCTTGCCGAAGAGGTTGAGCGGCTCGGCGCGAGTCTCGGTGCCAGTTCCGGAAGCGACAACACGCGGGTTTCGGCGTCCTGTCTGACGCCTTATCTGCCCGATGTGATGCGGCTCATCGACGAGGTCGTGCTCAAGCCGACGTTCCCGCAAAATGAACTGGATCTATACAAAGCGAACACGATCGAAGGTCTCAAGTTCCAGCGCTCGCAGGCATCCTTTCTCGCGGCGGAGCAGGTTTCGCGCATCATCTTCGGCGATCATCCGTATTCGATCGCTTCGCCGAGCGCGGCCGATATCGACAAGATCGACCGCGTGATGCTCACGACGCAGCATCGGCAGACTTTCATTCCGAACAACGCGGTGATGGTCGTCGTCGGTGATGTCGAAACGGCGCAGATGGTGTCGCTCGTCGAAGAGCACTTCGGTGACTGGCAGACCGGCGAAAAACCCGAGCGGAACTTTCCGCCGATACCCGAACGCTACCGCCGGACATTGACGATCGTCAACCGGGAAGGATCCGCGCAGGCAAACATCGTCATCGCGCTTCCGGGGCCGAAGCGCGGAGACCCGGACTTCTTTCCGGTTCTCGTCATGAACCAGGTTCTCGGCGCCGGCGCCTCGTCGCGCGTTTTCATGAATCTCCGCGAAGAGAAAGGTTACACGTACGGCGCCTACACGAAGTTCGACATGAAGCGGCTCGGCGGGGAATTCGAGGCGACGGCAGAGGTCAGAACCTCGGTCACCGGCGATTCGCTCCGCGAGTTCTTCTTCGAGTTGGAACGGATCGGCGCGGACCGCGTCGCCGATGACGAGCTCCACGACGCAAAGAACTACCTGACCGGCGTCTTTCCGATCCGTGCCGAAACTCAGGAAGGTCTCACGAACCTTATCGTCCAGCAGAAGGTTTACGGACTCGCTGACGATTATCTTCAAACTTACCGGGAAATGATCACGTCCGTGACCGCCGAAGACGTTCAGCGCGTTGCGCGAAAGTACGTCAAACCCGGATCGGCGGCGATCGTGATCGTCGGCGACGCCGCGGAGATCATTCCTCAGGCCAGGTCGTATTCGGAAGATATCGAGATCTTCGATACCGAGGGGGCGCGGCTGGATCCGGCGGATTTCGATCGTGTGCCCGATCTTCCGGCGGTCGACATCAGCGGCAATTGGGATCTGGAGATCGATTTTCAGGGGCAAATGCTGCCGGTTTCGCTTTCGTTGACGCAGGACGGTCCGGCCGTGACAGGGACTCTCAGTTCGATGCTCGGCGAGGGAGTGATCGAGAACGGAAAGGTTGCGGGAAGCGCGTTCAGCGCCGTTGCGGTTTCCGAGGTTCAGGGACAGCCGTTCGAACTTTCGATCAGCGGCCAGGTCGCCGACGGCAGCATGTCCGGCAACATCACGGCACCGATCGTCACCGAGCCGCTGTCGTTCGTCGGAAGACTCGCCGGAAAATAACAAAGCCCGCGGTTTGACCCGCGGGCTCCGTCCCCTCAACGACCAACACTTATCAGGCGCCTGTAGTATCGACGACATCGGCGTCCGGCGCATTATTCATCACCGAATCGATGCCGTTCTGGCAGGCGGCGTCGCCCGAATACATTTCGCTGCGGCCGATCTCCTGGCCGTTCGCGGCCTTGAGAATGAAATACGGTTCGCCTTTCGATGAAGACCGCTTTTCAAACCGACCTGCGTCCCCGCCGTTCTTCTTGACGGATTCGATGCCGTTCTGACACGCGGATTTTGATTCGTACAATTCGCTGGACAGAATGATCTGTCCGTTTCCGGCCTTAAGATTGAAGTGGAATTTGCCGTTTTTTGACTGCTTGATCTCGAATTTTCCTGCCATTTTACTCCTCTCTGAATGTTTGATCTAAAATTTCGGGGTAAACTCGGGTGCCCGTCGGACCTCCCAAATCGTTGCAAATATAACACTATCGCCGAAATTTCCAAATCCGAGCGCAAAGGAATCGGCTAGGTTTGAGTTGTGAGCGAGGTTTGGCTTCTTGGAGAAAGCGGACGGTCTTTCACAACTCACCCGGCCGTCTCGCCGTCGCCTTGGCGCGGCGGCGAATGTGAGATCAACTTGCGCGCCTCAATCCTTCGGCTCCCGCGATCCGCAGATCGCCGAGATGTTCGATAAAGGCGGAGGCCGCGCGTTTCGATAGCTCGTCCGTCGAACAATGCATCACGCGACCGCATTCGTCGTCGGCGCCGATCCCGAGCTCGCGCGCCGTGGCGCGGATCATTCCGAGCTGTTTCGCCGTCACCAGATCAAAAAGGGAACGCGCGATCGGATTGGACGGAAAGGCGCGCACCGGAAGCCTGACCGGTTCGGGACGCAGGTTCCGCGGAAGCGCGAACTTCGACGCCGCGTGCGCGAGCGCCGAACGCTCCGCCGCCTCGATCGACCGTTTGTCCTCACGGCAACTGCCGATGCCCTCGCGCGTAACGCCGCCGACCGTGACCGCCACGGTGACGACATAATCCTGGCCGATCAGCCGCAGATCCCGGACCGAGTGGCTCCAATTCGGATCGATCAAGCTCAGCGCGCCGCAGATGTTCTTGAGCGTCACGGCGGCGTCATCGGTCACCGAGTTCGCCGACCGGCCGCGCGCCGAGGATATCTCGACGACGTTTCCGGAGCCGGCTCGTTTTGTTCGCGGCTCAGACCTTTGTGACTTGATGGCGTGCCGCACGGCGATCATATGGACACACCTGAAATCGGGATCCGGCTCATCGCCGTCGGAGCAACTGCAGGCGATCCGGCCGTCGCCGAGGCGTCTGACGACATATTCGGATGGCTCGCGTCCAACATCGGGAACGGTAACCTTGAAATGGTCCCCTTCACGGGCGACGAGTCCGAGTTCGGCCAAAGTGCGCGCCGCGCGGTCCGTATCCGTATCTTTGAAATTCGTTGCGATCATTGAAACTACCTCACTTGTTTCCGCTGTCTGTTGCATCGATGAAACACTGTACCACGCAAATTTTTTTGTTGCAAGAGTGAAACGAAGTGTTGCAAGTAAATTTTTCTTGTGCTATCGTTGAAACACAGTTGAGACGAGTGCAACAAAATGTGCACCGGATCTTAACCGGAGAAACCGATATGGCATTCAAAAACGAAAGCTTGATCAACACCGGCGAACTCGGACGCGCGATCAAACGGCGCCGCGAGGAATTGGGTCTCAGTTTGCGCGATGTCGCCGATGTCACCGGAGTTTCGGCATCGACTTTGTCGCGGATCGAGAACGGAACGGGCAAGCCTGATGCGGACAACATTGCGCGTCTGACGAACTGGCTCGATATGCCGGTCGACCGTGTCATGAAGAAGCAGGGCGGAAGCGAAGAGGTCGAGGCCGTCGTTTATTACCCGCACGAGGCGACGCCGGAAATCGTCGAAGCGCATCTGCGTGCCGATAAGAACCTGACGCCCGAAACAGCGAAGGCTTTGTCCGAACTTTTCCGTGTGGCTTATTCGCAGTTCAGCAAACCTCGTGACTGAGGACGTCCTCCGGTCCGACCGACAACTTTGGAGACAGATGATGAAAGAGCTTACTCAGGCAGCAAATATAGGTGTCGAAGCGACAGGCAACCGGCATTTTGCGATCGACACGACTTTTGTCCTTTTCTTTATGGCCGTTGAGTTCGGCCAGATCGTCGGCCGCTTCGGCCTCGACACGATCGTATTCGCGATCACTCTGCTTATGCTGATCGCACTGCCGTATTTTCTGCCTGCGGAGGACAAGATCGATTTCGGGTCATGGGTGATCGGACGGACGTTCATCGCCGGCTTCGGCGCCGTCGTCGGAACCCTGTTCAAGATGTCTCTCGGGTCGCTGATCCCCGAGACATTGAGCTTTCTGCCGATGACACTGCTGATCCTGACATCGCTCGCGAGCTGTTACGTACAGTTCTATGGTTTGTTGAAACTTCGACCGGCAAAATAGGCAAAAGGCGCCGTCCGGAGTATCGGAAGCGGCCCGTGTCGGGAATTGACCCGGCGCGGGCCTTTTCTTTTTTGAATGTCCTCCCGGGACAACGGCCGTGACTCGCTCACGAGGGCCGATCGCACTGCTGCGACGGCGCCGATCCCGCGGGCGCATTATCACCGGCTGACAGAGGCGCTTCACAAATTCTCTATTTTCCTGTACTTTTTATTACATTCAACTTTTTACGTGTTTGGTTTCCCGTTCGGAAACAGACTTAGAAGAAATGCCCCTTCTTCGTTGTATGAATTAAGTAGGGAGGAGCTATGTCCGTATTTTCAAACATTACTCGACGCGCCGCGGCAACGGTGCTGTTTCTTTTTTTCGTACTGATCTTTGCGCCGGCTTCATCGGCGAACAATATCTCGTGGTTTCTTTCAGAGAGCGATCCGTTCAATCAGGATTGGTCCCTGACAACCATGATCACGACCGATGACAATTGGGACAACGTGATGTCGATCATGGGTTACCGCGGCGACGATCTGACCACGACCACCGGAACGGATCCGCAGACGATTCTCGCCGACGGGGCGTCGACCCCGGTCGACGTGATCGCGAACCAGTCGAATCCGAACACTCTCAGTACCGGCGGTGTCGCCGAATTCGACGGCATCCCCAATCCGACGATCGCGCTCCAGGGATCCGGGACCGCCGACGCTCCGCACATCGTGATCCGGCTGAACAAAAAGAGCTGTCCGGATTCAAAATACATCTCGATCAGCTACAAACTGCGCGACATTGATGGCTCGGCGGATAACGCGGTGATGCCCGTCGCTTTGCAGTATCGGGTCGGCGACACGGGAAATTACACAAATCTTCCCGACGCCTTTGTCGCGGACGCGACCGAGGGCGGAACCGCGACGAAGGAAACCAGCGTCATCGGAAACCTGCCGCACATCCCGCAGGGGCAGGACCTGATCTTTCTTCGGATCATCACGGCGAATGCGGCGGGAAACGACGAATGGGTCGGGATTGACGACATCAGCATCGGTTGTTTCGCGCCGACTGTGGCCGGAGTCGAGGTCTCGGGCCGGGTGCTTGAAACAAAGACCAGGGGAGCGTCGCGCGCTACGGTCACGATGATCGACGAGTTCGGCGAAAGGTGGACCGCGCTCACGAATCCGTTCGGATTCTTCCGTCTTGACGGAGTCCCGGCGGGGCGGACGTATACCGTAATCGTTTCGCGCAAGGGCGTTGATTCCGCGCCGCGGCTCGTATCGGTCGATTCGGATGTCAGGGACCTCGAACTCGAAGTCGATTAGGTATTGAAACACTCTAACGGCGTCGCGCAGAGCCTGGTCTTTGCGCGACGCCTTTTCGTTATTTTCAGCTCAATTACCACCGACCGTAGCGGTACGACCGCTCGCGGGTCTTCCGTCGAGCGACCGTCGGTCACGATGGTTCTTGACATCCAAGCCCGCTCATATTACTTTGCTCACGTTACTCAAAATCTAGAACGGGTATTCGGTGGCATTCGGCAATTCTTACTTTGCCCCGATTCTTGTGCAAACAGCAGTTTGTAATTGCGGTCGCGATTGACCTCACGATTCGATTCCTGAGGCTTCCTGCGCATCGTTTCCATTGAAAATTCAGGAGTGTTTATGCAAAACGTCGGTAGTTCGTCCAAGGTATCGTTTCGAGTTCTCAACATCGGATTTGTTTTGTTGCTCGCCGGAAGTTTGGCGCTGGCCGGAAACTGGAAGCAGGTGCGCGAGTTCTTCTCGTCATCGGCCGGCATTTCTGCGTCTGCGGTGACGGCGGATCAGTCGCCGGGGATTCAAACGCCTCACGTCGATGCGTTTATCCCGACGGTTACCGACACGGTTTGCGGAGCCGGCACGTACCCGACGTTGAAGGCGGCGTTTGACGCGATCAACGCCGGAACGCTGACGGGTGCGGTCCAATTGGATGTTGTCGGCGATTGTACGGAGACGGCGACCGCGGTACTCAATGCGAGCGGTTCCGGAAGCGCATCGTACACGGCAGTCCTGATTCAGCCCACGGGCGGAGCCGCGAGAACGATTTCCGGTGCGATCACAGCCGGCTCGCCGCTGATCGATCTCAATGGAGCCGACAACGTCACGATCGACGGACTGAATTCCGGCGGAAATTCGCTAACTATCTCAAATACGACGATTTCGGCGACAAGCGGCACTTCGACGATCCGCTTCATCGGCGGTGCGACAGGAAACACGATCACGAATTCCAATATCGAGGGTTCTGGAACGATGTCCGTTGCGACCAACGGTGCAACGATATTTTTCTCGACCGACGCCGTCACCTCGAACGGGAACGACAACAACACGATCTCTAACAACAATATCGGCCCCGCCGGCGGAAATCTACCGACGAAGGGAATCCTTTGCAACGGATCGACGACGACGACGGCGCTCGGGAACAGCGGAAATGTTGTCGACAACAACAACATCTTCGACTTTTTCGGAGCGGCAGTAACAAGTTCGGGTATTGCGTCTAACGGCGGCTGCAACTCCTGGTCGATCACGAACAACCGGTTCTACCAGACTGCGCCGCGGACGTGGACGACCGGGGCATTGCATGTCGGCATCGATATTCGGCCGACGACCTCGACGTCAGGTGCGCAGGGCTTCACGATCACCGGCAATACAATCGGATACGCTTCGAACACACAGACCGGCACTTACACGCTGACGGGTACGGGAACCGGCGCGAAATTCATCGGAATTCTCTTCAACGGAATCTCAACGGGCGCATCGACCACCGTCAGCAACAATACGGTCGCGGCCGTCAGCCTGACCGGCGTGACATCGAGCGGGACAAGCACCAGCACCCCGTTCGCCGGAATTTTTTTCCAGGAAGGAAACGGGATCACAAACGGAAACACGATCGGAAGCCAGTCGGCCACAGGATCGTTGACCTATTCGACCACGACCACAAGTTCGACGGACGTTTACGGCATCTATAATTTCAGTTCGAATGCCTGGACGGCCAATTCAAACAATGTCGGCGGGATTTCGGTAACGAATCTAGGCGCCTCCGGCACTTTCCTTCTCTATGGCATGCGCGCTTTCACGGCTTCTACGACCACATGGTCCGCGACCTCGAACAATGTCGGGGGCACGGTGGCCGATTCGATCCAGTTGAGCGCAACGGGAACCTCGTCGCAAGTTGTCGGTATGTTCTCCAGCAATTGTCCGATGGCTTTGACGTCGAACACCATCCGCAATCTCACGAATAACATTGGCACCGGTACGACGACGGCCGCTTCGGTGATCGGAATAAGCGCAACAAGCACGACCCCGAATCACACTTTTTCGCAGAACACCATTTACAACCTGACCAATACGAATGCGTCAGCGGCGAGCGTCGTTACCGGTATCCAGTTCACCGGAAGCACGGCGAACGTCGTCGAACGAAACCTCATTTACGGTCTTTCCGTGGCGACGAATTCCACGTCGGCCGAAGTCAATGGCATTCGCATCGCGGGCGGCACGACTAATTTCAGAAACAATATGATCGCCATCGGAGCCGGCATTGCAAATGCGATCGGTGCGGCGGCGACCAATTCAGGTACCTCAGGCATTAACGGCGTCAATGAGGCGCTGGGAACCAACACGTTCTATCACAACAGCGTTTACATCGGCGGCGCCCCGACGGCCGGAACCGGCGCATCGTATGCGTTCAACGGTACCCAAACGGTGAACACCCGCACGTTCCGCGACAATATTTTCTTCAACGGCCGCAGCAATTCCGGAGCGACCGGCAGCAATTACGCGGTCAAGATCAACGGTACGGCTCCCAATCCGACTGGACTGACGATCAACAACAACATCTATTTTGCAAATGGTTCCGGTGCGGTGTTCGGATTCTTCAACGGCGCCGATGTCGCCAACCTGGCAGCATGGAAAACGGCGGTCGGGCAGGATTCAAACAGTTTTGAATCGAATCCACAGTTTGTCGATCCGACGAACGCCACACCAAATTTGCATCTGAATCCGGCCGCATCGACCGTCGCCGAGGGCAACGGCGCGGATGTCGGTGTCGTCAACGATTTCGACGGCGAAACGCGGGCGTCATTAACGCCGGTGGATATCGGCGCCGACGCCGGCAATTACATGGGCCTCGATTTGGCGCCGCCGAATATCTCGTATGCAACATTAAACAACACGTCGCAAACGTCGAACCGTTTGCTGACCGCGACTATTTCCGACGCGACCGGAGTAGCCGGCGGCGGACTTAGTCCGAGAGTTTATTTCAACAAGAACGCGGGAACATACTTTTCGACGACGTGTACGCTGTCAAGCGGCACGAATCAAAACGGAACCTGGGACTGCACGATCGATCATTCGCTGATCGGAGGCGTCCTCGCGACCGATGTCGTGCGTTATTTTGTGGTTGCACAGGATACCCTCGGCAACCTCGCTGCGAATCCGGGTGCCGGATTTACGGGAACGGACGTGAATACCGTTCTGACGCCGCCCACAACGCCGAATCAGTACACGATCGTCACGGCCTACTCGGGATCGTTGAACGTCGGAACCGGCGAAGCGTTCACTTCGCTGACGAACGTCGGCGGCGTTTTCGAAGCGATCAACAACGGCGTCTTGTCGGGGGATGTCACGATCAACATCACCAGCGATCTGACCGGCGAGACGGGATCCGTCGCCCTCAACCAGTGGGTTGAGGAAGGTGGTCCGTACTCATTGCTGATCAAGCCGTCCGGCGGTCCGCGCGTAATTTCAGGCACGAATACCGGTGCATTGATGAAGTTCAACGGCACGGATCGGATGACACTGAACGGGTCAACCTCCGCGACTCTTGCAGGAAACTTGGGCGGTGGCCCGGTGGCTCGTGAATTGACGATACAAAACACGAGTACCGGCACAAGTGCCGTCGTGATCGCGCTTCAGTCGGGAACCGGCGGGGCCCAGAACAACAGCTTTGTCAACCTCGAGATCATGGGTCAGGATCCGACGACGACGCTGGCTGCCATCGCTCTCGGCGGAAACACACCGGGAACCGCAGGTACCGACAACGACAACAACAGTGTCGCGAACTGCGCCATCAAACGTGCGATTTACGGAATCTATTCGGCCGGCGCGAGTTTGGCGAATCAGAACACCGGTACGTACATTTCCCAGAATGATCTGTCAGCGACCGGCGCCGACCGCGTTCGCCGGATCGGAATTTTTGTCGTCAACGACAACGGTGCGGTGATCAGTCAGAACAGCATCTCGACCAACACCAACGAAAGTGCGGACGCGATCGGCATCGCCCTCGGGATACAAGGGATCGATTCGACGACGACGACGTCCGGGTCGGTGACAAATGCCGTCGTCTCGAGGAATAAGATAAACGGTGTTGCCAGCCTCTCAACGACCGGGTTCTCGGCATGCGGGATCTCGGTGTCGGGCGCAGTCGGCGGAGCAAACACCATCGTCAACAACATGATCACGGGCGTGACCGCGCCGTCGACTTCGCCGGATCTCCCGGCCGGCATTTTCATCGCCGGTGTCGCTGGGTCGAGCACGAAGCTCTACAACAACTCGATCGCGATGACCGGAGACCGCGGTGCGGTGGCATCGCAGATGCCGTCGTACGGTATCGCGATTACCGGATCGGATCCGACCGTCGAGATGAAGAACAACGCGATCTACACGTCGCAGATCGCGAGCGGCGGAGGAGCGAACGCCAAGAGCTATGCGGTCGGCATGGTAACAGCGACGTTCGCAAATCTGGATTCGAACTACAACGGATTCTTCTCGACCGGCGCGAATGACGGCGGTTTCAGAAGCGGTTCTTTGGGAGCCGGCTCCGGAACCGAATATGCCGACCTCGCGGCGTGGCAGACGGCTGTCAGTGATGACGCAAACTCGCTCGAGGCGGATCCGCTGTTTGTCGACAGTCTGACCGATCTGCATCTGCAGTCCGGAAGTCCGCTCGAAAACGCGGGAACGACGATCGCCGGTGTGACCGACGACTTTGACGGCGACCTTCGTCAATCGCCTCCGGAGATCGGTGCCGACGAGTTCGGCGATACGATTCCTCCGGACACTTCGATCCTGACGTTTCCTTCAAATCCGAGCAACAGCACGGATCCGTCGTTCACATTCGACGGTTCGGATAACGGTGGTTCGGGTGTGGCGAGTTTCGAATGTCAGATCGACGCGGGCGGTTTCTCGGCGTGTACTTCGCCGAAGAGCTATACGGGACTTTCGCAGGGAAGCCATACGTTCGACGTCAGGGCGATCGACGGCGCTGGCAATATCGACGCGACTCCGGCGTCGCACACGTGGGTCATCGACTCGATCCCGCCGGAGACGCAGATCCTGTCGAATCCTTCGGATCCGAGCAACAGCGCGGATGCGGCGTTCACATTTACGGCAACGGATCTGGCAGCGAGCCTCTCGTTGACGTTCGAGTGCGATCTCGACAACGGCGGTTATGCGTCCTGCAGTTCGCCGAAGAACTACACAGGTCTGTCCGACGGTTCGCATACGTTCAGCGTGCGCGCGACCGACGGGGCAGGCAATACCGATCCGACGCCGGCAACCTATACGTGGACGATCAACACGGCTCCGGCCGGTCCGGTAACGGTAACCGCGACGGCGGCCACGCCGACCGGATCGTACAACACGCTGACCGAGGCGGTAGCGGCGATCAACGGCGGTACGCATCAGGGCGATGTCATCGTCAATATCAACCAGTCAACGGTCGAACCGGGTTCGGTGGTGATCAACGGCAGCGGTGCGGGATCGGCAAGCTATTCCTCGATCCTGATCCGTCCGACGGCGAACGGTCTGACCGTCTCCGGCGCGACCGTCCAGGGACGCGGATTGATCGAACTAAACGGTGCCGACAACGTCACCATCGACGGAGACAATCCCAATTCGCTGAACGAACTCGGCAATCCGATCAACCGCGATCTGACGCTGCAGAACACCGCGGCGAATACGGTCACATTCACGTCGGTGGTGCGTGTCGCGGTGGCAGCGACAGGTACAAACTCTGCCGACAACAACTCGATCAAGAACCTGAACATTGTTGGCAATGCGACGGGTCGCAACATCTCGACCGCGACCTCGACCACGGCGACGGAGAATACGACGTTCGGCATCTTCGCGGGTCCCGGCGCGTCAACGACAGACGGTACCGTCGCTCCCACGGCAGTCACGTCTGTGTCAACGGGTGTCGGAGCGGGTGCGACGGCTGCAAACCTCTTTGTCAGCAACAACAGCGTCGTGACCGTTGCGCGTGCAATTTCGATCAACGGATCGGCGACGACTGTGTTCCCGGGACTCAAGGTCTTTTCCAACAGCATCGGTAACCCGACGGCGGGCGATGCCGATCAGGTTTACGCGATCGGTATCACGGCTCAGGGATCAACCGATGCGATTATCGCGGACAATATCGTGTACCTGGAGGGATACATCGCGTCGAGCGCGGCTAACCACGGCATCAATGTCGGGGTCAACAGCACGGCGGTCACCGGGGCGACGATCGAACGCAACAAGATCAACCGTGTGCAGAACAACAACGGTCAATCGTGGAGCGCGTTCGGTATCAACCTTGGTGGCGGAAGCAGTCACATAGTCCGGAACAACTTCGTGTCCGGCGTGATTAATAGCCAGGTCGCCGGAACCGGAGGATTCAGTACTACCTTCGGTGCCTTTGGTATCAGGGTCGCCTCGGGTACGGGACACACGGTTTACCATAATTCGGTGAATCTGTACGGTGCGATGCCGGGTGTCACGAACCTCGATCTGACGGCGGCCTTCGGAATTACGTCCACGACACTTACGGGCGTAGACGTCCGGAACAACATGTTCTCGAACCAGATTTCCGGCGGTAATCCGACCGGCACGCGGCACGTCGCGGTTTATCTTCCGACCGGTGCGACCAGCGCTATGAATCTGACGTGGAACAATAACGGCTATTTCGGCAGTGCGGATCCGCAAAGCCGGCTCGCACAACGCGGAACAACCTTCGGAACGGGCGAGTTCCTGGTCGGAGATTTTGATCCGACGCAGACCACGCCGGCGACGAACTTCCGCAACTATACGAGTACGCTTTCGGTCGCCGGCACGAACGACGACGCTTCATTCGCGACCAACACGGCGCCGCCGGTAACGTCGAATTCGGATCTCCATATTCCGAATGCGACTCCGACGCGTCTCGAGTCGGGCGGTGCGTCGGTCGGCGTCGGATTCGATATCGACGGCGATTCACGCAACGGTACGACCCCGGACATCGGAGCCGACGAATTCAACGGCGCGCCGCCGCCGGCGAATGACATCGCCGCGGTAACGCTGTTGAATCCGGCCAACGGTTCAACGATCCCGACCGGATCGTTCAGTCCGCAGGCTCGATTCAGCAACCCCGGTACGGCGACACAGACCTCGGTTCCGGTCCGCTTCCGGATCTACGACGGAATGATGGTCGAGATCTACAATCAGACGGCCTCGATCCCGTCGATCGCCGCAAACCAGAACGTGGACGTCACGTTCCCGAGCGCGAACATCGCCGGCGCCGGTTCGTTCACGATGACCGCGACGGCCGAGAATCCGGGCGATACGAATGCATCGAACGACAACGTAAACGGCTCCTTCAACACAGTCGTTCCGCTTGGCGGATCGATCAACGTCGGAGCGGGTGAGGCCTACACGTCTCTGACGAATCCGGGCGGGGTATTCGAGGCTCTCAATCTGGCAGGCATTTCGGGTGACCTGACGGTCAATATCACGAGCGATCTGACGGCTGAGACGGGCGCGGTGATGCTCAATCAGCTGGTTGAGTCGGGAGCCGGCGGATACACGGTCACGTTCAGGCCTTCGGGCGCGGCGCGGACCATTTCCGGTTCGTCCGCCTCGAGTGCGGCGCTGATCAGCCTGAACGGCGCGGATCGGATCGTCTTCGACGGTTCGCTCAATGCCCTTGGAGGCGGCAACGACCGGAGTCTGACAATCATCAATAACCAGACGACGACAACGACGGTCTTCTGGCTCAGAAGTCAGAATGCATCGAACGGCTCGACGAACAACACGATCAAGAACTGCATCATCCACGGGGCTCCGGGTCCGAACTCGACGACGACTGCGGGTATCTTGACCGGCAGCGGAACGACGCTTGGTGCCGACGCCGAAGCGGCAAACAGCAACAACACGATCCACAACAACTGGATCTACGGTGTTCAGAACTCGCTTTACCTGCGCGGCGGCGCGACGGCTCCGGTCTTCGACCAGAACTGGACGGTCACGGGCAATGAGCTGGGTTCGTCAAACGTCAACGACAACAACGTGTTCCGGGGCATGCTGATCGGAAATTCGGCGAACTTTACCGTTTCCGGCAACACGGTACACGGCGTTCGATCAACCACGACGACGACCGCGGCGATGAGCGGCATCCAATTGGGTCTGCTTCTCAGCAACGGCACGGTGACGAACAACGTTGTGTCGAATATCAAGAACGTCAGCGCGACCGGTACCGGAGCCGCGGGTATCTCGATCATCGCGACCTCGACCTCGTCGAACGTGACGATCGCGAACAACTTCGTGACGGACATCGCCACCAACGGATTCGCGACGGTGGCCAGCAACGGACACGGTATCTCGTTCACGAGCACGACCGGCGGTTCGGGATACAACGTCTACTTCAACTCGGTCAATCTGGCGACCGATCAGGTGTCCGCTCAGACGTCCGCGGCGCTGTTCGTCGCATCGACATTCAGCACGTCGGGAGCGATCGATTTGCGGAACAACGTCCTGGCCAACACCGAGACGACCGGTACCCGGTACGCGGTTTACAGTGCGGCCCCCGCGTCGGTCTTCTCGACCATCAACTACAACGATTACTTCGCACCAACCGTCGGCAACATCGGCGGCAGCGATCGGGTGACGTTGGGTGACTGGCAGACGGCAACCGGCCAGGATGCGAATTCGCTGGCGGCCGATCCGTTGTTCGTCTCGGCGTCCGATCTGCACCTGCAGGCCGGAAGTCCGGCGATCAACGCCGGAACGGCGGTCAGCGTGACGACCGACATCGACGGCGACACGCGCGACGCGTCACCGGACATGGGAGCCGATGAATACATCGCGCCGCCGAATCCGGGAACGCTGCAATTCAGCAATCCGACGTATTCCGGCGGTGAGGGAGACGGGCCGTTTACGGTGACCGTGACCCGCACCGGCGGAAGCTTCGGAACCGTTTCGGTCGATTATGCGACGTCAAACGGAACGGCGACCGGCGGCGCAGGCTGCACGGCGGGTGTCGACTACATCTCGACCTCGGGAACGCTGACGTTCCTCGACGGTGAGACGAGCAAGACGTTCAATGTCACGATCTGCGACGATGCAACGTTCGAAGGGGATGAAACGATCAACTACGCGTTGACCAACCCGACGGGCGGCGCGACGCTCGGTACGCCGAACACCGCAGTTCAGACGATCGTCGACAACGACACGCCGCCGCAGACGTACACGGTCGCGGTCAGTGATGTCCGGATACATGAAGGCAACACGGGAACGGCGTTCGCGACGTTCAACGTGACGCTTTCGGCGACGGTGATGACAAGCAATATCGGCGGCCCGATCGCATCCGTGCAGTACGCGACGGCAGACGGCACGGCGACCGCGGGCGTCGATTACGGAGCGGTCAGCGGCACGTTGAACTTCAATGCGCCTGGAACCCAGACGGTCAGCGTTCCGGTGTTCGGCGAGACGATCAAGGAGGCGAATGAAACGTTCTACCTCAACTTGAGCAATCCGTCGCCGTTCACCACGATCACCGACAGCCAGGGCGTCGGCATCATCATCGACGAGGATCGGGCGTACACGGCCGACTTCGACCGCGATCTGAAGACCGATTACAGCGTCTTCCGTCCGAGCGAGGGCAACTGGTACGTCCTTAAATCGGCGAGCGTAACACCGAACATCGTCAACTTCGGCGTCAGCGGCGACGTTGCCGTACCGGGCGATTACGATGGTGACGGCTTGGCCGACATCGCTGTCTGGAGAGCGAGCGAAGGCAATTGGTACGTCATCCGCAGCACGGATTCGTCGATTCACGTGTTCCACTGGGGAACGGTCGGCGACACGGCGGTCCAGGGCGACTACGACGGCGATGGCAAGACCGATTACGCGATCTTCCGTCCGTCGACGGGAGACTGGTGGATCAGCTACGCGGCCGGCGGTTCCTTGACGACTCACTTCGGAATCAGCACCGACCGTCCGGTCCAGGGTGATTACGACGGAGACGCCAAGACGGACATCGCGGTCTATCGCGACGGTACCTGGTATGTTCTGAAGAGTTCGACGGTTACGCTCCAGGTAGCGAACTGGGGAATCTCGACCGACAAACCGGTCCCGAGCGACTTCGACGGCGATGGCAAGTTCGACTTCGCGGTCTATCGTGACGGTAGTTGGTGGATCCAAAGCAGTCTGACGGGCGGCTACAGCATCGTGGCTCTCGGTGATGCGACGGATATTCCGGCAGCCGGCGATTTCGACGGCGACGGCACGAGCGATCCGGCGGTCTTCCGTCCGTCGAACGGCGACTGGTATGTCATCCCGAGTTCCACGAGCGCGCTCACGGGCGTTCATTGGGGCACGAACGGCGACGTTCCGGTACCTTCTGCGTATCTGCCGCAGTAAGACGTCATACCCGAAAGGAAGTCTCGGAAATGAGGCTTCCTTTCTCAACCCGGATCGCGACCTTCAATTTCGAATGGGGACGCCGATTCGTTAGCATTCAGAATCTGATTGAACGGAGTTACTCCTCCTCGGGGTACACCTGAAGCGCCGTTTGCGAGACCTCGATACGGTCCGTCGCGGCGCCTTTTTTCGTGTTATTTCGCGCTATTTCGCGGTCAAAGTTCTTAACTCGCAAACCGGTTCGGCGGGCACATGGATTGATTGCAATAGCTGCTCAATCTTGGTTGAGATCGAGTGACGGAATTAATCAGGAATTTGAGTGTATATTACCTTGACAACGCCCGTTACTTACTTTACCGTCACTGCAATACTGAAAAACTGGCATTTCCTGAGACCGACTGCAGTTCGTCCATCAACGGGAACGCAAGCCCCCTGTAGCAAAACTACAACCTAAACTGAATCGTCGGAAACGGACCGTCCTATGTGCGTTTCCGCAACGCTATTTTTGTATTTCGCGATCTCCGGATCGCCTGTCGGGAGTGTATATGAGTTCTGTCCGTCCTTCGTCCAAGGCGTCGATCCGCCTTGTCGCCGCATCGAGAATTGCGGGCACGTCGCTTCCGACGCGCACTTGATTGTAATTTGTTTAGTCGGGGATGGACCTCAGGTGATGCGATGAAGCGGTCGCGAATCGGCCACGTTGGTAATCGACGACGAGCCTAATGATGAAGTGGCTTGTTTGTTTCAAGTTGTACGTTCGGTTTTGAATTCGACCGGAACAATTGCAATGATGATTCAACCCGAAGAGCATGTAGGTACGCGGTTTCATGCGGAATCGCATTTCTCACAATACTAAATTTTGGTGCGACCTGTTGAGATCGCAGGCTGGAGTGTATTCAAAAATGCTTAAACACAGAGTTTTTGTCCGAAAACTTGGGCCGGCAGTCGCCATAGCCCTTCTCGCGATCTCGGTTTCAGGCGCGTATGTCCGGGAGTTTTTGCTCAATGGAAGCTTGGCGGAGATCTTCGGAACTGGCAAGTCATTCGCGAACGTTGACAGAAATTTGGACTATCGTGCCACGTCCGACGAGTTGACCCCATCGGTGGCCCTCTTTTCTCAGGATTTTTCGAGTTCAACCGTGGTCGCCGATTATGTCAATGCCACCACGCCAACGAACGGGCAATTCAACGCGATCGGATCTTCCGGAGCGGGGACGGTCGTTTCGATAAACGCCGGCGCGTTGCAATTTGCCCATACGGGGAATGCGGGTTCGTTTTCGAGGACAACTGATTTCAGTCCGACGCCGACGAGTTTGCTGTATAAACTGGACTTAGCAGTATCGGGAAATACGACGGCACAAACGACCGCAGCAATCTTTCAGGTTGGATCTGGATTTGGCACTGCCAATTCTGCGGAATCGAACGCCAATACATATGCGCGATTCGCGATTAACACGACTTCAACCGATGGCACGTTCGCAATCAGAGATATCACCAACGGTACGACCAGCTCCAACTTCAGCGGAACTCAAACGATCACATGGGCTTTGAACAATTCCGGAAGCTCAATCAACTATCTTGCACCGGATGGGTCTGTCGAGAGCATAGCTGACGACAAGGCCGATCTTTGGATAGGTACGACAAAGGCATTCGACGACGTATCGATCCAGACGACAACGCAGGTGATGACCGATCTGAAATTTGCATTCACGGCAGGGACTGCGACGATCAAGATCGACAATATTCAGATTGATCCGATCACGCCTGCAGCCCCCGGGTCAATCCAGTTCAGCAACGCCACGTATTCGCAGGACGAGTTCGGCGGGACCGCGACGATCACCGCGACGCGCACCGGGGGAAGCAGCGGCGCGGTCGGCGCGACCTACACGCTTTCCGACGGCACCGCGACCGGGGGCGCAGCCTGCACGGCCGGCATCGATTACATTTCCGACACGAACACGCTTTCGTGGGCCGACGGCGATTCCGCCGACAAGACGTTCTCGGTCACGATCTGCAACGACGACCTGTTTGAACCGGGCTCGTTCGAAACGGTCAACCTCGCCCTCTCCGCGCCGACGGGCGGCGCGACCATCGGGACGCAAGGCACGGCCACGCTCAACATCATCGAGAACGACACGATGCCGGCGATCCGGCTCAGCGCCTCCGCGTACAACGTCGACGAAGCCGCAACAAACAAACTGATCACCGTCGAACGCACGGGCGCGACCGAGAACGTCGTTTCGGTCAACTACGCGATGTCTGACGGAACCGCGACCTCGGGCGCTTGCGGTGCGTTCAGCGGGCATGATTACGTCGCATCGACCGGCACTTTGAACTTCGCATCGGGCGAGACGAGCAAGACGTTCCCCGTCGCGATCTGCGACGACGGCCTTTTCGAACCGAGCGAGACGATAAACCTCGCGCTCAACACGTTTGTCGGCGCCGACATCGGAACGCCGAACGCGGCGACGCTGACGATCGACGAAACAGACACCGCGCCAACGGTCGAATTCAGCGTCGCGGCGGTCTCCGTCGGTGAAGCGGACACTTCGATCACGCTCACCGTCAATCGGACCGGCGCGATCGAGAACTCGTTCACGGTCGATTTTGCGACTGCGGACGGAACCGCGGTCAACGGTTCGTGCGGCACGGGCGACTATCAGGCGTCCTCAGGTTCGCTCAACTTCGCCGGCGGCGATCCGAGCAAGACGTTCGACGTCACGATCTGCGGAGACCCGACGCCCGAACCCGACGAGACATTCACGGCAACACTCTCGAATCCGAGTTCGCCGGCGGTTGTCGGCTCAGTCGGCGTTGAAACGGCGACGATCCTGAATGACGACGGCGTCGATTACACCGTCACGACAACCGGCAATGCGATCGTCGTTACCGACAACAGCGGCAACGGCGATACGCTCGCGGTTTCCGAACCGGCGGTAGGACAGATCAAGTTCGCGGCAACGGGTCGCACGTTCCAGGTTGACGGCGGCAC
>JAKOSS010000676.1 GCA_029777145.1 Acidobacteriota bacterium
AAGATCATCTCCTTTAGCCCGGCGCCCGGCGGCACCATCGGGTACACGTTCTCTTCCTGCGAAACGACGATGTCCATGACGACCGGACCGTCGATCGCAAATCCTTTTTCGAGCACTTCCGTCAGTTTCGACGGATGATCCGCTCTCAGGCCGACCGCGCCGAACGATTCCGCTAGCTTCACGAAATCGGGCTGGAACTGCATGTCGACCTCCGAATAATTGTTGTCATAAAAGACTTCCTGCCACTGGCGGACCATGCCGAGGAAGCCGTTGTTCATGACGATCACTTTGACGTTCGCGCGGTATTGGACCGCCGTCGCGAGTTCCTGCATGGTCATCTGGAATCCGCCGTCGCCGACGAACGCGACGACGAGCTTTCCGCTCTTCGCAAGCTGTGCGCCGATCGCCGCCGGAAATCCGTAGCCCATCGTTCCGAGCCCGCCCGACGTCAGAAACGATCGCGGATGGCGGAACTTGTAGAACTGCGCGAGCCACATTTGGTGCTGGCCGACGTCGGTCGCGATTATCGCGTCGCCGTCGGTCAGGCGGCTGATCTCCTCGCAAAGCTGCTGCGGGCGAATGATATCCGGGTGCTTTTCGTATGTCAGCGGCGCCTGCGACTGCCACGCGCGGATGGTTTCCCACCATGCGTCGAGGCGTTTTTCCGCGGGAGCCGGGCGGCGGTCGAGCGAGTCGAGCATCTGCTGCATCACATCCTTCGCGTTCCCGACGAGCGAAATGTGCGTCTTGACGTTCTTGTCGATCGACGATTCGTCGATATCGACGTGAACGATCTCGGCATTGGGCGCGAATTTCTTGAGATCGCCGGTGACGCGGTCGTCGAAACGGACACCGATGGCAATGATCAGATCCGCTTCCGAGATCGACATGTTCGCGGCGTAACTTCCGTGCATCCCGAGCATTCCGAGCGATCTCGGGTGCGCCGACGGGAAACAGCTCAGGCCCATGAGCGTGATGTTCACCGGGATCGCGAGGCGGTCGACGAGCTGCGCGAGTTCGCGGTTTCCGCCGGCATGCACGACGCCGCCGCCGACGTAAAACACGGGGCGCTTCGCCGCGACCATCTTGTCGACGGCGACTTCGACCTTTTCGGCATCCGCGTACGAATGCGGCGCGTAGCCCGGGATCTCGAGTTTGTCGGGCATCGTCCGTTCGGCCTTCTTCGCGGTCAGATCTTTCGGAATGTCGATGAGAACCGGACCGGGCCGGCCGGATGCCGCCAGGTAGAACGCTTCGCGGACTATTTCCGGAATTTCGTCGGTGCTGCGGACAAGGTAGTTGTATTTTGTGCAGGCGCGGGTGATGCCGACGATGTCGATCTCCTGGAAACCGTCGGTCCCGAGAAGATGCGTCGGAACCTGCCCGGTGATCACGACGAGCGGCGTCGAATCCATGTAGGCGTTGGCGATCCCGGTAACGGTGTTGGTCGCGCCCGGTCCCGAAGTCACGAGCGCGACGCCGACGTCGCCCGTAGCTTTGGCGTAGCCTTCGGCCATGTGAACCGCGCCTTGCTCGTGACGCGCCAGGATGTGCGTCATCGAATCGCGAAAGTTCACGAGTTCGTCGTAGATGTGAAGAACGGCGCCTCCGGGATACCCGAAGATCGTGTCCACACCTTCATTGACGAGCGCCTCGCAAAGGAGACGTGCGCCGGTTTTCTCTTTTTCCTCGCCGGATTGACTCGACATATTTGGACAAAAAAAAGGCCATTACCTTGTTCGAAGGCAATGACATCTCGTCTCACATGCGGACCGATGTCACTACCTGGAGTAGATAATGACTACAAAATCAATAATCGAAATGACCGTGCCCGCCGTCGGCGGCAGCGCGTTTTCAGATCGATTTTTGACGTATTTTTCGGAGCGCATGATTACGACCGTGTGCAGACTACTATAACGAAATATGATTGTCAATAGAAAAGAATAAGATTTGTTTATTATGTGAGCCAGGTCGTCGACCGTTGTTGATCGATCCATTCGCAGGTCACGAAGGGTCGATCAGCTTGAAGTGGACCTTAGAATCCGCAATCCCAAGTCCCAATTCCCAAACGCCGAGGAGCCGACCTGCGAATCTGCCGTTCAACTTGAATCAAACACGTTCTTAACGCGATTCCAACGTCGCGAACGGAAAGTGCATTTGAACTGCCAAATGCAAAACGCAAAAATCAAAGATCGCAAATCCACGGGATTCATTTCGACAACCGCATGCGACTGTAATAGAATCCTCGTGTCGTTCGACCGAACGGCTCTGAATCCTTGAACCCGAAAAACCGGATGAGTGAGAAAGTGATGAAGAAGTTGTTCTACCTTATTAGCAAAACGATTTGCCTGTTGATTGTGTTGTTGGCTGCGGAGGCTTTCGCGACGGCGCAGGCGCCGCTCAACAATATCTCCGGAAGACAAAAGACGTCGTTGAACGGCGCATGGAATTACATCGTCGATCCTTACGAGAACGGTTACTACAATTTCCGGATGGAGCCGTTCGATCAGCAGAAGAATCCGTCGAATTCGGCATTCTTCAAAAATTATCATCCGCAGAACAAGCAGGAACTGATCGAGTACGACTTCGACAAGTCGCCGAAAATGCAGATCCCGGGTGACTGGAACTCTCAGGACGAGAAGCTTTTCTATTACGAAGGCACGGTCTGGTTCAAGAAGTCGTTCGACTACGCTCTGAAAGAAAACCGGCGGCTGTTCGTCCATTTCGGCGCCGTCAATTACATCGCCGAGGTCTATTTCAACGGCACGAAGCTCGGCGTCCATGAAGGCGGATTCACGCCCTTCGGATTTGAGATCACGAATCTGGTGAAGCCGAAGGACAACTTCGTCGTCGTCAAGGTCGATAACAAACGCCGTGCGGACGGCGTTCCGACGCTCAACACCGATTGGTGGAACTTCGGAGGGATCACGCGCGACGTCTTTCTGATCGACGAGCCGACGACCTTCGTCGACGACTACTCGGTCGGGCTCAAAAAGGGCGACAACCGGACGATCGCCGGTTTCGTCCAGCTCGCCGGCGCGGCCGCGGGCGAAGAGATCGAACTCACGATTCCCGA
>JAKOSS010000677.1 GCA_029777145.1 Acidobacteriota bacterium
ATGATCTTCCGGCAGCACGTCGAGCAGTTCGACGAGCGTCATGAACGCCCAGCCGTTCGCCCGCGCCCAGTGAAACTCGGGGTGCTCCGTCATTCCCTCGACCCAGCCGTGCATAAAGATGTTCAATTGCCGGTTGAACATCCTCTTCTCGAACGACAGTACCTGAAACGCCGCTTCGTCGAAATACTTGCGATCGCCGGTAAGTTTGCCCATCTGCGCGAGCGCCGGAACGCTCATGAACAGATCGTCGAGCCAAAGTGTGTTCGGCTGCGGCCTCATCCGCGCCAGCGTCCGGTCCGAAAGCCGGTACTGCTTGCTCATGATATGCGCGATCGCCGTGTCGATCAGCGGCTGAACGTTCGCATTGCTTCCCGCGCGTTTGGCCTTGATCATCGCCGCGCACATCGCGCCGACGTCATCGAGCGCGCGCGGCGCGACGAGATTGCGGAGCGGCATCCGCGCTTCCCAGTCCTGATAACCGCCTTTCGGCTTGAACGCCGCCGCCGAATCGGCGATGAACTTGAGCCGCTTTTCAACGTAATCGCGGTACTTCGGATCCTTCGTCTCCTGCGCCGCGAGGAGCATCCCGGCGTATGTCACGCCCCATTCGTACGAGACGATCCTGAAATCACCGCGCGCGAGGATCGTATCCTTGTCGATCTGCGACGCGTCCGAAAGCGGTTCGCCGGTCTTCTCGTTGATGAACCCGACGGGCGTCACGTTGTCGAGATATCCGCGCACGCGATCGAGGACCGCGGTTACCGATTCCTGTGTCGGAATCCCGTACGGGACGGGATAATCCGGCTGCAGCTTGTGCAGCGGCGTCGTCGCATCATTGACCGGCGTCTGGGCAAACGCCGAGATGCCGATCGAGAACAGGACGATGATCGAGGCAAACGTTTTCATGAACTACGCGATCTGCAAAGTAAGTCTCGTGACCGATGCCGGCGCAAACTTGTAGACGAGTTTTCCGCCGGCACCGACGGTCACGGTTTCGTTCCGCGGCACGAGCGCCTTCGGATCGGCGAATGTGTTCCGGATCTGAAGATTGCTCGACGAAAGTACTCGCGCTTCGGCCGAAACGATCCGCGCGCCGGGAACGTTGATCTCGGTCTCGCGGGCGTTGGCGTGGTCGGGATTCGTCGCCGTCAGCGTGATCGTCTTGCCGTTGATCGACGCCGATCCGTTGAGTCCCCAAAGACTCGCCTTCGTTTCCTTTCGCTGGCTGTCGAACCGCGAAAATCCGAGCCGCGGCGCGATGAACTCCGTGCGGACGGCGGTCGCTCCGGCGTGCGGCATGTACATCTCGAAGACATGATAATTCGGCGTCTCGACGAGCTTGTCCTCATGCGCGATGTAGAGCGAGTGGATCGTGTTCACGAGCTGCGCCGGGTTCGCCATGTTGACCTTGTCCGCGTGCCGCTGGAACGTGTCGAGATTGAGTCCCGAGATCAGCGCGTCGCGAAGGGTCGAGGCGTACGCGTAGAGGAATCCATCCGGCATGTCCGGATCCTGCCAGTGCCACGCGCCCCATTCGTCGACCGAGAGCTTGATCCGGCGTTCGCGGTCGTAAACTCCCATCGCCGTCCAGTGATCCTTGATCAGCGATTCCATCCGGTCCGAACGTTGAATGAGATCGTACCAATCGTTGACGTCGAACTCGTTCGCGATCTGTTTTCCGGTCGATCCCGAATAGTAATGAAGCGCCCAGCCGTAGAGCCGGTTGACCATGCCCGAGCCCTTCTCGGTCAACTTCTGGAAAAAGCGCGCGGTCCAGTTGAGGTCGCCGCCGTTGGGTCCGGATCCGATCAGTTTGAGCTTGTATCCGTAGGTCGGCAGCCAGGCGGTGAACCGGCGGAATTCGGTCGCGTATTCCTCGGGCAGGAAATCGCCGCCGCAGCCCCAGGATTCATTTCCGACGCCCCAATACTCGACGCCGTGCGGGTCGCGGTAACCGTTCTTTTCGCGCTCTTTCGCCCAGGTCGTCGTTCCGGCGGGCGCGTTGCAGTAATCGAGCCATTCCTGAAAAACGCGGCTGTCGCGCGATCGGAGGTTGGCGGCGAGATAGATCTTCGCTCCGACGAGTTTGCAGAAATGCGCGAATTCGTCGGTCCCGAAATAGTTCGACTCGTACTTCTGCGGCCCGCCTTCGAGCTTTTTGTAATTTTCGGGCGCTTTGTAATTGGTGTCGGCCCAGAAATTGACGCGCGTCGGACGCTTGTCGCGCGGCCCGACGCCGTCGCGCCAATCGTACTGATCGGCGAAACAGCCTCCGGGATAGCGGATGACGCCCGGTTTGAGCTTTTTCAGGCTGTCGACGAGGTCCGCGCGGATGCCGTTGTAGTTGCGGATCTTCGAGTTCTCTCCGACCCATATTCCGTCGTAGACAACCGCGCCGAGATGCTCGACGAAGTGGCTGTAAATGTCCGGATTGATCGTCCCGATCGGCTCGCCGATGAGAATCTCGACCTTCGATTCGAACGCCTGCGAGTAAAGCGAACGCGGGGCGATCACCGCAGCGGCGGCCGCCAACGCCGATGTTTTCAGAAATTCCCGTCTGCCAAATGACATTTCTCGTCTCCTTGAATTCGGTTTAGAAGTCGAAGTTATCGACGTTTTCCTTGTTGAAAATGAACGGTTTGCCGAGCCGGACCTCGTCGTCGACGATCTCGATGTTCTTGAGCCGTCCGGCCTCGAACGATTTGTCACCCTTCTTCAGCTTGCCGTTGACGAGCGCATCCGCCGCATAAACAGACAAGTATCCGAGATCGACCGTGTTCCACAGCACGATGCTGTCGACGATCCCGTCCTTGATGTACGGCTTGCACATGTTCGGGAGCGAGAGTCCGGTGACCTTGACGTCGGTCCTGCCGGATTGCTTGACGGCTTCGGCGATGCCCGGAACGGCCGGCGCGGCGATCCCCATGACGACCTTGACGTTCGGATAGACTTTGAGGATGTTCTGGGTCTCGGTGAACGCGCGGTCGCGGTCGCCGTCGCTCGGCTGGATCGCGACGAGCTTCATGTCCGGATATTTCTCGGTCAGTCGCTGCTTGATGAACTTGATCCACTCGTTCTGGTTCGCCGCGCTGAGGCTCGCCGTGACGATCGCGAATTCGCCCTTGCCGCTCATGATCCGCGCCGCCTCGTCCGTCAACGTCTCGCCGATCCCCTGCGGCGTCGCCTGGTTGATCAGAAAGTCGCGCGCGTCCTTGTTCGAATCAGCGTCCCACGTGACGACCTTGATGCCCTTGTCCTTCGCTTTTTTGAGCACCGTCGAGATCGCTTCCTTGTTTTCGACCGAGACCGCGATGGCATCGACGCCGCGCGTGATCCACGCTTCGACGACCTCGTTTTGCTTCGCCGGATCGAGATCCGTCGGGCCGTCCCAAAGAAGCTCCACGCCGAGCTCTTTCGCCGCTTCGTCAGCGCCCTTTTTGCAGCTGATGAAGTAGGGATCGCCCTTCGCCTTCGGCATCATCGCGATCACCGCTTTCTTGCCCGTCGGCGCGTTCCGGCCGCCGTTCTGCGTTTGCGCCGATCCCGCCGGAGCATCGCCGCGGATCGAACGGACGAGCATCCAGTTGCTTCCGGCAATGATCAGTCCGGTTAAGATTATCGCGGCACTGATGATGCCGACCTGTGAATTTTTCACCTCGAATTCCTCCTCTGAGACCGCGCCGGCCGGGGCCGCCGATGCGGATTTTGAAAATCTGTCGAAAAGAATGACGACGATCAGCAGAACGCCGGTCAGGATGCCGGCAAGTTCCGCCGGAAGGCCGCTCAGACGCAGACCGTTCTGCAGGATGACGATCGCGAAAAGTCCGAGCACGGTGCCGAGGATCGTCCCGCGGCCGCCGAAGATCGACGCGCCGCCGAGCACGACCGCGGTGATCGCCATCAGCTCGTAGCCGGTCCCCGCGTCCGATTTCGCCTGACCGAGATGCGCGACGTAGATCACCGCCGCGAGGCTCGAAACGAATCCCGAGAGCGTGTAGACGACGGTCAGCGAACGCCGGACCTTGATCCCTGCGTAACGCGCTCCCTCGGCCGAATATCCGATCGCGTAAAGGCTGCGACCGAAGGCGGTCCGTTCGAGCATCCAGTAGATCGCGACGATCGCCGGAACAAAGATCAGAAGCTGCGTCGGGACGACGTCGAAAAGATAACCCTGGCCGAGAAACAGATAGCCCGCGCCGAATCCCGAATAATTTTCGATCCCGCGCGTCAGTCCCTCGGCGATGCCGCGGAAAAGCGAAAACGTTCCGAGCGTGACGATCAGCGGCGGAAACCGCAGTTTCGTGATGATCGCCGCGTTGAGATAACCGCCGGCGACGCCGACGAGCAGCGTGATCAGGATCGCCAACGGCAGCGCCAGATGCGCGTCGCGCCAGAGCGCTCCCATGACGCCCGCCGAAAGCCCCATCATCGAGCCGACCGAAAGATCGATCCCGCCGGTGATGATGATCGGAGTCATCGCGAGCGCGAGCAGCCCGATCTCGACCGCGAGCCGCGTGATCTCGAAACCGTTCGCCGCCGAGAAGAAGTTCGCGCCGGAAACGCTGAACAGCGCGATCTCGACGAGCAGCACCGCGAGCAGCACCCACTCGTTGTTGGGAAACCAGCGCGCCGCCAGCGGCAGCTCGGTCCTCAGTTCGCGTTGTTCGGTGACGTTCTCCATCAGTTTGCCGCCGACCTTTCCTCCAATTTCCGCATGACGACGTCGCCGACCAGCGCGGCGAGAATGATCAGTCCCTGGATCGCCTTTTCCCAGAACGGGTTGATCCCGACGAACGTGAGCGCCGTTCCGATCGTTCCGAGCAGCGCGACGCCGACCAGCGTTCCGGGCAATTTTCCGCGCCCGCCGGTGATCGCGGCCCCGCCGACGACGACCGCCGCGACGGCCTTGAGTTCCATTCCGATCCCCGCGTTCGACGGGATCTCGTTGAAGCGCACAGCGTTGAGCAACGCGGCCAGCCCGACAAGCGCTCCCATCAGCGCGAAGACGCCGAACGTGATCGACTTCGGCTCGATGCCGGCAAGCCGCGCGGCCTCGGCGTCAGATCCGACGGCGTAGATCGCACGTCCGATCCGCAGATGCCGCAGCGCCCACGCGAAAACCGCAAAGACGATCAACGGGACGGCGACGATGATGATCTGTCCCGTCGACTGTCCGAGACCGAACCACTGGAAATTTGCGGGAAGTCCCTGAACCCACGCGCCTTCCGTGATCCACCGCAAGCCGTCGCGCCAGGCGACGAGCATCGCCAGCGTGACGATGATCGACGGCAAACCGAACCTTCCGACGAGAAATCCGTTGACGGCGCCCATCGCGGTCCCGATCAGGATCATCGCGACGAAGAGCAGCGGAAGCGGCACACCCGCTTTGGCGAGCACGCCCGCGAGGACGCTCGCGACGGCGAACTGCGATCCGACCGAGATATCGATCTCTCCGAGCAGGATGACGAGCGTCATGCCGATCGCGATCAGCAGGAACGGTGCGTTGTTGATGACGAGATCACCGAGATTTCCCGCGCCGAAGAACGACGGAGCAACAACCCCGACCGCCGCGAGCAGCACCAGATAGGCGACCGCCGCGGAAATCTCTCTCTTGTTGCGTTTGAAATCCAGCATCTCTATGTAAATCAGTTACTTGCAGCGACCGAGCCGTGTCCGAGCGCGAGCGCCAGGATCTCGGTTTGCGTCGCTTCCTCGCGTTCGAGGACCTTGACGATCGTTCCGCCGTGCATCACCGCGACGCGGTCGCTCATGCCCAAAACCTCGGGAAGCTCCGACGAGATCATCAGGATCGCGACGCCTTCGGCCGCGAGTTCGGTCATCAGCGTATGGATCTCCGATTTCGCTCCGATATCGATGCCTTGCGTCGGTTCGTCGAGGATCAGCACGGCCGGCTTCGTCAGCAGCCAGCGGCTGAGCGCGACCTTCTGTTGGTTGCCGCCCGAGAGCGTCGCGACCGAATCGTGGATCGACGGCGTCTTGACGCCGAGCCGCCGCGTGTACTCGGCGGCGAGTTCCTGCTCCTTGCCGAAATTGAGTCCGAATTTACCCGAAAGGATCTGCAGCGACGCGAGCGTCACGTTCGATGCGATCGGCAGATCGAGGATCACGCCGTGCTTGCGGCGGTCTTCCGGCAGATACGCAATGTTTCGCCGGATGGCATCGCGCGGATGGCTGTTCTTGATCGGAACGCCGTTGAGAAACACCTCGCCGGAATCGGCCTCGTCGATCCCAAAGACGGCGCGCGCGAATTCTGTCCGTCCGGCTCCGACAAGTCCGGCGACGCCGACGATCTCGCCGGCACGCACCGTCAGGTTGATGTTGCGCACGCCGGCTTTTTTCGAGCCGAAATTCCGCAATTCGAGTGCGACCTTGCCGATCGGCACGTCCTTCTTCGGAAAGATCTGCGACAGTTCGCGTCCGACCATCAGCCGAATCATCTCGTCGCGGCTGACCTCTTTGACGACGCGCGTGTCGATCGTCTGCCCGTCGCGCAGGACGGTGACGCGGTCCGCGATCACCGGCAGTTCTTCGAGCCGGTGCGAGATGTAGATCATCCCGACGCCGTGCTCGCGGAGCCCGCGAATGACGCGAAAAAGGTTGTTCGTGTCGTCTTCCGAAAGCGATGCCGTCGGTTCGTCGAGGATCAGGATCTTGGCGTCCGAACCGAGCGCCCGGGCGATCTCGACAAGCTGCTGCTGCGGCATCGAAAGGCTGCCGGCTTCGGCCTCGACGTCGATCTTCGCGCCGATCCGGTCGAGCAGTTCCCGCGCCCGCTCGCGACGTTGGCGCCAGTCGACGCGGCCGAAGAATCCGCCGCGCTCGTACCCGATGGCAATGTTCTCGGCGACCGAGAGTTCGGGAAACAGCGCCGGTTGCTGGTAGATCGCGGCGACCCCGAGCTCCTTCGAGATCGTCGGCGAGTTTTCGGTGATCACTTTTCCTTCGATCTCGAGATATCCCGAATCGGGTTCGACCGCGCCGGTGACGATCTTGATGAACGTCGATTTTCCGGCTCCGTTCTCGCCGATCAGCGCGTGGACCTCTCCCGCGCGCAGTTCGAACGAGGCCGACCGGAGCGCCTTGACGCCCGCATACGACTTCTGCACGTCGTTCGCTTTGAGGAGGATCTCACTCATTTTCGATAATGATCACGTTCAGTTCCTTCGGCCCGTGAACGCCGAGCGCGAGCGTCAGTTCGATATCCGACGTCCGCGATTGTCCGGTAATGAAGGTCACGCTCCGGCTCGCCTGAGTGTCGATCACGGCGAG